>NZ_JBLZPH010000156.1:0-1902 GCF_049199205.1 Shinella sp. M31
AAAAGGAACGGCAGGAAGACGGCGAACAGCAGGGCGAACGCCGCAAACCGAATCGCGACAATGCCGGCCTCGGTGATGGCGAGCAGCAGCAGGAGCGCCGTAAACCCAACCGCGACAATGCGGGTCTTGGCGATGGCGACCAGCAGCAGCAGGAACGTCAGGAACGGCGCAAAAAGCGCGAATCCGCCGAGGGCGACGATCAGCAGCAGCAGGACCGCCAGAAGGCGCGCGAAGAGCGCAAGAAGCAGCGCGAGGCGGCCGGGGGCGATGATCAGCAGCAGCAGGATCGCCAGAAAGCGCGCGAAGAGCGCAAGAAGCAGCGCGAAGCCGCGGAAGGCGACGATCAGCAGCAGCAGGATCGTCAGAAAGCGCGCGAAGAGCGCAAGAAGCAGCGCGAAGCCGCGGAAGGTGACGATCAGCAGCAACAGGACCGCCAGAAGGCGCGTGAAGAGCGCAAGAAGCAGCGCGAGGCGGCTGAAGGTGACGATCAGCAGCAGCAGGATCGTCAGAAGGCGCGCGAAGAGCGCAAGAAGCAGCGTGACGCGGCCGAGGGCGATGACCAGCAGCAGCAGGATCGTCAGAAGGCCCGCGAAGAGCGCAAGAAGCAGCGTGACGCGGCCGAGGGCGACGATCAGCAGCAGCAGGACCGCCAGAAGGCGCGCGAAGAGCGCAAGAAGCAGCGTGACGCGGCCGAGGGCGACGATCAGCAGCAGCAGGATCGCGAGAAGGCGCGCGAAGAGCGCAGGAAGCAGCGCGAAGCGGCTGAAGGCGACGACCAGCAGCAGCAGGATCGCCAAAATGCCCGCGAAGAGCGCAGGAAAAAGCGTGAAGCGGCTCAAGATCAGCAGCGCGAAGAGGACAACGCCGAGCGTCCGCGCCGCAAGCGTGACGAGGATCGCGAACGCATTGCCCGGGATCCGTCCAGGACGAACGAGACGATCGACTTGCCGTTCGTCGATGGCGCGGCCGTGCTCGACAGCGACAAGGATTTCGACAACCGCAAGGGCTCGGCGCGCGAGGAGCGTCGCCGCAAGCGTGCGGAAGAGCGTGAAAACGTCAAGATCCGGATTCCCGAATCCGACCGCGACGCGCAGGTCGGCTGGGAGGATGGCGACCGCGTGCGCTACGAATCCGGCGAGCGCGAGCGTGGCGAGCGCCGCGATCGCCGCCCGCGTTACGAGGAACGAGACGGCTGGCGCGTCGAGCGCGAGGTGGATGATCGCGTGGTCATCAACTTCAACGACGGTATCATCGTCCGCTCGGATGACGGCCGCCGCCTATCGCGCCGGGCAACGGAGACCTATTACGAGGACCTGCCGCATGGCCGCGTCCGCGAGGTCATCGTGCGCCCGAACGGCGACCGGGTCGTGACGATCCGCAGCCGTTACGGCGACGTCATCCAGCGCTCGCGCATCGATCGCTCGGGCAGTGAATATGTCATGTTCTACGCCCCGGAAATCGACCGCGACGCACGGCCGACCTTCGTGGATCCCGGTGAGCGTCTGCCGCCGATGCGCCTGACGGTGCCGCTCGACGACTACATCATCGATACGTCCTCCGACGACAGCCGTGACTACACCGACTTCCTGGAGCGGCCGCCGGTCGAGCCCGTCGAGCGCGTCTATACGCTGGACGAGGTGAAGTATTCGGCCCGTATCCGCGACAAGGTGCGCCGTATCGACCTCGACACGATCACCTTCGCCACGGGTTCCTCGGAAATCTCGATGAACCAGGCGTCGTCGCTGCGCAAGGTCGCCGAGGCGATGAACAAGGTGCTCGATAAGGATCCCGGCGAGACCTTCTTGATCGAAGGCCACACGGATGCCGTCGGTTCGGATGAATCGAACCTCGTGCTTTCGGACGAACGCGCCGAGGCCGTCGCCAACATCCTGACCGATGTCT
>NZ_JBLZPH010000157.1:0-3611 GCF_049199205.1 Shinella sp. M31
GGCCCTGTTGTTTTAAGCCTTGTTTTCGCCAAGCTGCGCGGCGACGCGGTCGCCGGCCTGCGGGGCCGCATGATGCCCCAGTGCCTTCTCCCGCCTGTTGTAGCGGATGGAGGACCACAGCGAGATGCCGATCAGCGTTGCACCGCCAAGGCCGGTGATGACCTCGGGGATATGCACCAGCGTCTGGCAATACATAACGACCGAGAGGATCAGGATCGCATAGAACGCGCCGTGCTCCAGGTAGCGGTATTCGGCCAGTGTGCCCTTCTCCACCAGCATGATGGTCATCGAGCGCACATACATGGCGCCGATGCCGAGACCGATGGCGATGACGAAGAGGTTCTGCGTCAGCGCGAAGGCGCCGATGACGCCGTCGAAGGAGAAGCTGGCATCGAGCACTTCCAGGTAGATGAAGGCGCCGAGGCCGCCCTTGGCCGCTTCAGACATCGCCTTCTGCGAGGCATCGAGCAACCCGCCGATAACTTCGACCGCAAGGAAGGTCAGGAGGCCGTAGACGGCCGCATGCACGAAGGTATTGGCTTCCGCCGGTTCTAAGAGCTTGGAGAAGCCGATGATCAGCGCGAGAACAAAGGCGATCTCGATGCCCTTGACGGTCGCCGAGCGGGCCATGTGCTTCTCGATGAAGCCGATCCAGTGCACGTCTTTCTCATGATTGAAGAAGTAGGTGAGGCCGACCATCATCAGGAAGGTACCGCCGAAGGCGGCGATCGGCAGATGCGCCTCATTCATGATGCGGGCGTATTCCGCCGGCTCGCGGGCCGCGAGGATGAGCGCGTCGATCGGGCCGATTCCGGCGGCGATGACGACGATCAGAAGCGGGAAGACGATGCGCATGCCGAAGACGGCGATCAGGATCCCCCAGGTCAGGAACCGTCGTTGCCAGACCGGCGTCATGTCCTTGAGCTTGTTGGCGTTGACGATGGCGTTGTCGAAGGAGAGCGAGATTTCCAGCACTGCCAGAACCGCGCAGATGAAAAAGACGGTCGCCATGCCGGCGAGCGTGCCTTCCGTCTGCCAGCCCAGCCACGCGCCGAGCGCAAGGCCGATGACGGTCGAGATGAGTGCCCATTTGAGATAGGAGAGGGTGGTCTTGCCTTCGCCGTTGCCGATCATGACAGCGCCTCCATGGAGATGGAGATACGGGAGGTGAAGGTGCGCATACCACAACGGGCATGCGGGTAAGGCATGGTCAGGATGTTCATGTGCGTTTGAATCCGCCGGCTCATTGCTGGCGGTACCGACATCACGAGAGCGCCGTAAAAACTCTCGCCAGAGGGGCCCGGCACCAGGGTTCGTCGCGGCAACGATGTCAAAAGGCCGCGAGCGGGACTGTTTTCACCGAAGTTGCCCTTCGCGTCAAGTGGCAGGGTGCCGCAGCGGGTCAAACGCATAAGCGGGTTTTCTGTTCCCGTTTTTGTGTCGCCCCTGTACCGGACACCGTCTCCGTTCCTATATTCGACGCACAGTGATTTGCCAGAAAGGATCTCCCATGACCGAAACGCCGATCGATCCCGCCCTCGTCGAATGGACCGGCCTCAATGGCCTGCCGCGGTTCGATCTCGTGAAGGATGAGGCCTTCGCGGCAAGTTTCGATGCGGCGCTTGCGGCCCATGAGGCGGAGATCGATGCGATTGCCGGCAATCCCGACGTGCCGACTTTCGAGAACACGGTCGTGGCGCTGGAGATCGCGGGCGATGCGCTGTCGCGCGTCTCGGCCCTGTTCTGGAGCCGCGCCGGTGCGAACACCAACGATACGATCCAGGCGCTGGAACGCGACATCGCGCCCAAAATGTCGCGGCACTATTCGAAGATCGGCACCAATGCTGCGCTCTTCAAGCGCATCGATGCGCTGTGGGAAGGCCGCGTGGGCCTGAACCTCTCGCTGGAACAGGTGCGCGTGCTGGAGCGGCACTGGAAGGGTTTTGTCAAATCGGGCGCCAAGCTCGCCAAGCCCGAGCAGGACCGTCTCTCGGCGATCAACGAGACGCTGGCCGGCCTCGGCGCGAAATTCGGCCAGAACGTCCTGGCCGACGAAAAGAGCTGGGCGCTTTTCCTCGACGAGGGCGATGCGCTGGACGGTCTGCCGGATTTTCTGAAGGACGCGATGGCGGCGGCAGCGCGGGACCGTGGGCAGGACGGGCGCTACGCGGTCACGCTGTCCCGCTCGATCATCGAGCCCTTCCTTGCCTCCTCAGCCCGCCGGGATCTGCGCGAGCAGGCATTCCGGGCCTGGGTGGCGCGCGGCGAGAATGACGGCGAGACGGACAATCGCGGCATCGTGAAGGACACGCTGGCGCTCCGTTCGGAAAAGGCCGGGCTGCTCGGCTACGCGAATTTCGCCGCGCTGAAGCTCGACA
Organism: Shinella sp. M31; assembly: GCF_049199205.1. NCBI lineage: Bacteria > Pseudomonadati > Pseudomonadota > Alphaproteobacteria > Hyphomicrobiales > Rhizobiaceae > Shinella > Shinella sp. M31. Next base: position 2,379 of record NZ_JBLZPH010000157.1, read on the forward strand.
ACACCATGGCGAAGACGCCGGATGCGGTGAACGGGCTCCTGATGCAGGTCTGGGAAAAGGCCGTGGCGCGGGCGCGCGAGGAGGAGGCGGAGCTTGCGGCGCTCATCGCCGAGGAGGGCCGCAACCACGAGGTCATGCCGTGGGACTGGCGTTACTACGCCGAAAAGCTGCGCGCGAAAAAATTCAATTTCTCCGAGGCCGAGTTGAAGCCCTATCTTCAGCTTGAAAAGATCATCGACGCCTGCTTCGACGTTGCCGAGCGGCTGTTCGGCATTCGCGCCATCGAGCAGAAGGGCGTGCCGGTCTATCATCCCGATGTGCGGGTCTTCGAAATCCGCGATCGTGAGGACAGGCTGGTCGCCATGTTCCTCGGCGACTACTTCGCGCGGTCCTCCAAGCGCTCCGGCGCCTGGATGAGCTCCTACCAGAGCCAGCATCGCCTGCCGCTGCCGAACGGCTCGGTCGGCGAGATCCCGATCGTCTACAATGTCTGCAATTTCGCAAAACCGGCGGAGGGCAAGCCGGCGCTGCTCTCTCTGGACGATGCGCGCACGCTGTTCCACGAATTCGGCCACGCATTGCACGGCATGCTGTCGGATGTCACCTATCCCTCCGTCTCGGGCACGGGCGTGTCGCGCGATTTCGTCGAACTGCCCTCGCAACTCTACGAGCACTGGCTGACGGTGCCGGAAATCCTGACGCGCTACGCCGTGCATTACCAGACCGGCGAGGCGATGCCGCAGGCGCTGCTCGACAAGGTTCTGGCCGCCCGCACCTTCAATTCGGGTTTCGCGACGGTGGAATTCACCTCCTCGGCGCTGGTCGATATGGCGTTTCATACGCGCGGGCCGGTCGAGGATCCGATGGCGGTGCAGGCGGAGGTGCTGGAGACGATCGGCCTGCCGAAATCCATCGTCATGCGCCACGCCACACCGCATTTCCAGCATGTCTTCTCGGGCGACGGTTATTCGGCCGGCTACTATTCCTACATGTGGTCGGAAGTGCTCGACGCCGACGCCTTCTCCGCCTTCACGGAAACGGGCGACGCCTTCAACCCGGCCATGGCGGCGCGGCTGAAGACCTATATCTATTCCGTGGGCGGCTCGGTGGACCCGGAGGATGCCTACAAGGCCTTCCGCGGCAAGCTGCCGACGCCGGAGGCCATGTTGGAGAAGAAGGGTCTGGCGGCGTAGGGGCTTAATGCTCTGGTGGGCGGCCCCCTCATCCGCCTGC
>NZ_JBLZPH010000157.1:3765-11710 GCF_049199205.1 Shinella sp. M31
GGGGCTGCGGCATCGGGCGGGAAGCGCCGCCCGTCATCCTCCCGTCACCAAAGCTTGGGTGAATCGTCATCCTCCCGTTACCGGGCTGACATGTCGCGGACCGATGGTCTGCCCGTCGATTCGCGGGCTTGGCCGGAGGTGGCATGGCGATTGTTCCCGAGACGCTGACGCGGCGCTCGTTTCTCTTGACCGCAGGGGCCGGCGCGCTTGCGACGTCCTCGGCGCTGGCGGTGCCCTACTACGCGCGCCGTCACGGCAGTCCGGTTTTTTCGCATGGCGTGCAATCCGGCGATGTCGATTGCTCCTCCGGCATGGTCTGGGCGCGCACCGATCGGCCGGCGGAGGTGACGCTGGAATATTCGACCACCGACAGTTTTATCGACGTCACGCGCCTGCCGCTTCAGAAGGCGACTGTTACCTCCGACAATGCGGTCAAGGCGATGCTGGAGGGGCTCCTGCCGGACCAAGACATCTTCTACCGCTTCACCGCAAACGATTTCTATTCCAGCCACCTCGTCTCCGAGCCCGTCGTCGGGCGCTTCCGCACGGCGCCGATGCGCAAGCGCTCGGTGCGCTTCGTCTGGTCGGGCGATACGGCGGGGCAGGGCTGGGGCATCGACGATGTCGGCATGAGAACCTACTCGACCATGCTGCGCCACGAGCCGGATTTCTTCATTCATTCTGGCGATACGGTCTATGCCGACGGACCGATCCCCGATGAAATCCCGCTGCGCGACGGCGGCGTCTGGAAGAACCGGATCGTTACCGACGAAAAGCGCAATGTGGCGCGCACGCTCGATGAATTCCGCGGCCAGTGGAAATACAATCTGCTCGACGACCATCTTCTGTCCTTCAACAGCCAGTGTCCGACCTTCTTCCAGTGGGACGACCACGAGGTTTTGAACAACTGGTCGGAATCGAGTGACCTGACGGGTGACCGGCGCTATCCGGAAAAGGATATCGGCATCTACGAGCAGCGCGCCCGGCGCGCTTTCCACGAGATGACACCGATCCGCTATTTCGCAACCGAACCTGGCCGTATCTTCCGCAAGGTCGCCTATGGGCCGCTGCTCGATGTGTTCTTCGTCGACCTGCGCTCCTATCGCAGCCCCAACAAGGGCGGCACGGAGAACGGTCTGTTCGGCTGGCGGCAGGCGGATTGGCTGCGGCGCGAACTCGCGGCCTCTGAGGCCGTCTGGAAGGTGATCGCCTGCGACATGCCGCTCGGCCTCGTCATCTGGGACGACTATGCCAACAGCCTGGGCTACGAGGGCGTGGCCGACGGCCTGAATGGCCCGCCGGCGGCGCGCGAGCGGGAGATCGCCGACCTTCTCTCCTTCATGCGCGACAATGCCATCCACAATGTCGTCTGGCTGACGGCGGACGTGCATTACACCGCCGCCCACCACTACGACCCGTCGCGCGCGAAATTCCAGGAGTTCAATCCGTTCTGGGAGTTCGTCTCCGGGCCGCTGCATTCCGGTACCTATGGTCCGAAACCGCTCGACAGCACCTTCGGGCCGGAGGTGCGTTTCATCAAGGCGTCCGGCGGCGGCGTTGACAGCAATCTGCCGCCTTCGGCGGGTCTGCAATTCTTCGGTCTCGTCGATATCAACGGTGCGAGCGAGGAGATGACGGTACGGCTGATGGACCGCGAGGATCAGGAGCTGTGGCGTGTCGTGCTGCCGCCGGTGCGTTCATCATGATGACAAGCTGCGCGTCGGGCGGATAACAGAGTTGCGGTCCGCCCCTTTCGCAAATGCGGAAAAACATGTAAGAGCCCGGCCATTGAAGACGGCGCCCTCTTTTTGCGCGCGCCCCGAACCTCAGAGATTATACCATGTCACTCCGCAATATCGCGATCATCGCGCACGTCGACCATGGCAAGACCACGCTCGTCGACGAGCTTCTCAAGCAGTCCGGCTCTTTCCGTGAAAACCAGCGCGTTGCCGAGCGCGTGATGGATAGCAACGATCTTGAAAAGGAACGCGGCATCACCATTCTCGCCAAGGCGACCTCGGTGGAGTGGAAGGGCGTTCGCATCAACATCGTCGACACCCCCGGCCACGCCGACTTCGGCGGCGAAGTCGAGCGCATCCTTTCGATGGTGGACGGCGCCATCGTTCTCGTCGATAGCTCGGAAGGCCCGATGCCGCAGACCAAGTTCGTGGTCGGCAAGGCACTTAAAGTTGGTTTGAAGCCGATCGTCGCGATCAACAAGATCGACCGTCCGGACGGCCGCCACGAAGAAGTCATCAACGAAGTCTTCGACCTCTTCGCCAATCTCGACGCCACCGACGAACAGCTCGACTTCCCGATCCTCTACGGCTCGGGTCGTGACGGCTGGATGAACGTCAACCCGGAAGGTCCGAAGGAAGAAGGCCTCGCGCCGCTTCTCGATCTCGTGCTCAAGCACGTCCCGGAGCCTGTCGTCGAGGAAGGTCCGTTCCGCCTGATCGGCACGATCCTCGAGGCCAACCCCTTCCTCGGCCGCATCATCACCGGCCGCATAGCCTCGGGCACGCTGAAGTCCAACCAGCCGGTCAAGGTTCTCGGCCAGGATGGCAAGCTGATCGAAACCGGCCGTATCTCGAAGATTCTCGCCTTCCGCGGCATCGAGCGCACGGCGATCGACGAGGCCCATGCCGGCGACATCGTCGCCATTGCCGGCCTCTCCAAGGGCACCGTCGCCGACACGTTCTGCGATCCCTCGGTCACCGAAGCCATGACCGCGCAGCCGATCGACCCGCCGACCGTCACCATGTCCTTCATCGTCAACGATAGCCCGCTTGCCGGCACCGAAGGCGACAAGGTCACGAGCCGCGTCATCCGCGACCGCCTGTTCAAGGAAGCCGAAGGCAACGTCGCGCTGAAGATCGAGGAAGCCGAAGGCAAGGATTCGTTCTACGTGTCCGGCCGCGGTGAACTTCAGCTCGCCGTTCTCATCGAAACCATGCGCCGTGAAGGTTTCGAGCTTGCCGTATCGCGTCCGCGCGTCGTCATGCACAAGGACGAGAACGGCACCACGATGGAACCGATCGAAGAAGTCGTCATCGACGTCGACGAAGAGCATTCGGGCATCGTCGTGCAGAAGATGTCGGAGCGCAAGGCCGAGATGACGGAACTGCGTCCGTCGGGCGGCAACCGCGTCCGCCTGAAGTTCCTGGCGCCGACCCGTGGCCTCATCGGCTACCAGTCGGAACTGCTCACCGACACGCGCGGCACGGCGATCATGAACCGCCTGTTCCACGACTACCAGCCCTTCAAGGGCGCGATCGGCGGCCGCGTCAACGGCGTGCTGCTGTCGAACGGTTCGGGCGAAGCCGTGGCTTACGCCATGTTCAACCTGGAAGACCGCGGCCCGATGATCATCGAGCCGGGCGAGAAGGTCTATGCCGGCATGATCATCGGCATCCACTCGCGCGACAACGACCTCGAGGTCAACGTGCTCAAGGGCAAGCAGCTCACCAACATCCGCGCCGCCGGCAAGGATGAAGCCGTGAAGCTGACCCCGCCGATCCGCATGACGCTCGACCGCGCGCTGTCGTGGATCCAGGACGACGAACTGATGGAAGTGACGCCGAAGTCGATCCGTCTGCGCAAGATGTTCCTCGACGCCAACGATCGCAAGCGATTCGAAAAGCAGCGGGCTGCCGGCGCGGCCTAAGCGCCTCTTCCCGAAACGGGACAAATATGAACCCCGGTCGCAAGGCCGGGGTTTTTCATGTGTGTGCCATCGTTTTACGGCTTGTGACGTTTGTTAAAAAAGCGTTAACTTTTCCGCGTGCCATCCGGAACACGCCTGTGGGCAAGGGAGGCCTTCGTATGGGCGCGGGATTCCGGTGGAATCGGTGCGGGAATAAGAGTGGTGTTATGAAAACACTGTCGATCGATGTGCGGCGCGCCGAGCCGCAGGACGCGCGCGCGATATCCGAGACGCATCGGGTGTCGTGGCTGCAGGCCTATGGCGGCCTCATTCCGCATATCCCGCTCAACCAGATGGTCGATCGCCGCAACGAGACCTGGTGGCGCAAGGCGACGCGCGGCCCCGCGACGCTCCTGGTGCTCGATGTCGCCGGCACGGTGGCCGGCTATGCCACGCTCGGCCTCAACCGCGCCCGCGCGCTGCCCCAGGAAGGCGAGATCTACGAACTCTATCTGCGTCCGGAATATCAGGGCATCGGTCTTGGCCGGCTGCTGTTCGGCGAGGCGCAGCGGCTTTTGAAGTCGCTCGGCTGCAACGGCATGATCGCCTGGTGCCTCGAGGATAGCGAGCATGCCGACCGCTTCTTCCGCTCCGCCGGCGGCCGCGACATTGCCGAGGGCATGGAGAATTTCGGCGACAAGGAACTGAAGAAGATCGGTTTCGTCTGGCCCTGAGGCTTATTCCACGGCACCCGGCAGGGTGCGCGACGGTTCTCCCGCAAGTTTTCCCCGTTTGCCGTGCCATTGCGGCTCGTTTACGCCGCAGGCAAAGCTGGCCGCTTCGTCATCCGCCACCGCGCGGGCGAGCGTGTTGGCATCCTTGTTCTCAAGCGCATCGACATAGCCGGCGACGCAGCTCGTCGGATTGTCCTTCGTCGCCACCGTGGAGACGACGAGAACCTGGCCATAGCGCGCGTCCGCTTCGCCTGTCGTTTCGGGATCGGCGACGAACCAGCGCACGATGGTGGCGACAGGCGTGCCGCCGGTGCCCAGCCGCCATTCGATCTTGGCGCCGGTGTGATTGAACGGCCCGAAGGTTTCGAAGGCCTTGGCGATATAGGCGTCGCTGACCGGGCCATAGGCGATGCTCTGCCGGAGGTCGCCTTCCTTGAAATAAACGGTAAAGTCCCTGTAGCCGCTGCAGAGCAGGTCGACGCTTCCGCCTTCCTCTTCCTCCGAAATGGTCTTGCAGGCGTCGAGGTCGCGGTCTGTATAGACGCTCTCGTTGGCCCTGGCGGCGACGGCCATCGATACGGCAAGGGAAACGGAAAGCAGAAGCGGCGTCAGGCGCATGAAAAATCCTCCGGTTGCAAGGAAGACGGCAGATCCGGCCGGTCTATTCGAAAGTCATGTTGCGCCGCAGCGGGATTCGCTTTAGGAAGCCCGAAAATCACTGCATCTCACTGAGGGAGCCCCCATGCGTATCGATGCGATTTCCGTTGGCAAGAACCCGCCTGAAGACGTGAACGTCATTGTCGAGGTGCCGGTCGGCGGCCACCCGATCAAGTACGAGATGGACAAGGAAGCCGGCGCGCTCATCGTCGATCGCTTCCTCTATACGCCGATGACTTACCCGGGCAATTACGGTTTCGTACCGCACACGCTGTCGGAAGACGGCGACCCGATCGACGTTCTCATCGCCAACACCCGTCCGCTCGTTCCGGGCTGCGTGATCAATGTGCGCCCGATCGGCGTGCTGGTCATGGAAGACGACGGCGGCAAGGACGAGAAGATCATCGCCGTGCCGGTGCCGAAGCTGACGCGCCGCTACGACAAGGTCGAAAACTACACCGACCTGCCGGAAATCACGCTGAAGCAGATCGAGCACTTCTTCACGCATTACAAGGATCTGGAGCCCGGCAAGTGGGTGAAGATCGCCGGCTGGCAGGATGTCGGCACGGCCAAGAAGATGATTCTGGAAGCCGTCGAGCGCTACAACGTCTCGAAGTAAGCGCAGGCGCGTTTTCGGATCTCAAAAACAAAACCCTCCGGGTCGCCAGCGATCCGGAGGGTTTTTTTGTTGTCGAAGCGATTGTCAGAGAACCGCGGGCGCCAGAACCGTGCGGATGACCTGTTCGAGGAAGAACAGGATGACCAGCACGACAAGCGGCGACAGATCGACGCCGCCGAAATTCGGCAGGATACGGCGGATCGGGCGATAGATCGGCTCGGTCAACTGGTAGAGCGAGCGGCCGATGGTCGCGATCACCTGATTGTTCGCGTTGATGACATTGAAGGCATAGAGCCAGGAGAAGATCGCCGAGGCGATGACCAGGAACCATGCGATGCTGATGATGAACAATAGGGTGTTGATGACCGCTATCATTGACGTCTCCAATTGGTTTCGTCCCGACATGTAGCCATTGCAAGGCCCGCCAGCAAGGCCACGTGCCTGGTGGTGCGGCAACATGTTTAATGCTGTAGCTCAGGCTTCGTGAAAAATACGATCGAGGAAGGACGTCATCCAGATCCGCAGCGCCGCATCGTGCAGCAGGCGTCCGTCGAGATGCAGGCGGCCGTTCTGCGCGCCTGGCAGTTCGAAGCGATGCGCACCGCGCACGACCCAGCGATGCATCATGGCGAGTGTCAGTTCGCCATGGAACTGAATGCCCCAGGCATTGTCGCCATAGCGGAAAGCCTGGTTTTCATAGTGATGGCCGGTGGCGAGCAGCGTCGCGCCGGAGGGCAGGTCGAAGCCCTCGCGGTGGAACTGGTAGACCATGTCGGGCCAGGGCATCAGCGCCGCGCCGGCATCGGTCGCAGTAAGCGGATACCAGCCGATCTCCGTCCAGCCCTCGGTGTGGCCAAAGACACTGCCGCCGAGGTTCTTTACCAGCATCTGCGCGCCGAGGCAGATGCCGAGGAAGGGCCGGTCCTCCTTCAGGGGCACGTTCAGCCAGTCGATCTCGTCGCGCACATAGGCTTCGTCGTCATTGGCGCTCATCGGCCCGCCGAAGACGACGGCGCCGGCATGGTGGGCGAGTGTTTCCGGCAGGGGATCACCAAGCACGGGGCGGCGGATGTCGAGCGCATGGCCCATCTGCTGCAGAATCTGCCCGACACGGCCGGGGCTGGAGCTCTCCTGGTGCAGCACGATGAGGACGGGACGCTTGCTGCGCGGCTTGCGTGGGAAATCGAGCATGGCTCAGGCCTCGTCCGGCTCCTTTTGTGCTGCCGGGGCTCCCACCCGCTCGGCCACTTCCTGTCGCTTCATGATGCGCTCGCGTCCCGACACGCCGAGCAGGTCCGCGATGCGCCAGATGGCATGGTCCTCCATCTCGCTGCGCTCGCCATCGGCATAGACGATCTCCCAGAGCAGGCCGATCAGGGCGACACGTTGGTCCTCGGAAAGCTGGCGCTTCAGCTCGGACGTGAAGTGAAAGAAATCGATCGCTTCGCTTTCCGCGCTGGCGCCGGCATCGACCAGCGCATCCATTTCCGCAGCATCGACGCTATAGAGATCCTGGAAATGGTCGCGCAGCGCCTTCTTTTCGATATCCAGCACCTGGCCGTCCGCCTCCATCACCTGGATGCAGAGCGCCATGACCGCGACCCGCGGATCGTCGGCGGCGAAGGCCGGTTTGCTGTCGCCGCCGGAAAGGCTCGCCAGAAATTGCTGCAAGCGTTCGAACATCGATGATCTCAGCCCCGTTCCCTCAAGCCCCAGAACAATCAGAATAAGCGGAAACCGCTCGTGCCGTCCCGTTTGACGGCAGCGCCTTCCTTCACACCGGGATCATCCGGCAGGCCGAAGAACGGGCGTTCCTCCTCCTGCACCGATGCCTCCTCCTTGGCCTTTTCCACGACCACGGGCGTGTTCTCGACGACGGCGGTCACCACGACGGGTTTTTCGACAGGCGCCTTCTCGACCCTCACGACCTCTTCCACCTTAACGGCCGGCTTCTGTTCGATGGCGAGCGGCGGCAGGGTGCGGATCGCCTCGTCGACGGCATCCGCCGAGCCCTCCTCGACGGGGCCTTCCAGCGCACTGACCGGCGTCTTCCATTCGAAGGCGTCGAGACGGCCGGTGACGGGCGAGACGGCGCGCCATTCCGGTGCTGTGATGCCGTCGGCCGTCCAGGCCGGATCGCGCGGGGCTTTCAGCGCCTGGTTCATCCAATGGCGGATGCGGCCCTGGTCGCCGGTCTCGGCATCCTCGATATCGGCCAGCAGCAGGAAGGCGCTTTCGCGCGGTGCAAGGCGGGCGGCCGCCTCGGCCTTGCTGCGGGCGAGCGCGAAA
>NZ_JBLZPH010000158.1:0-3575 GCF_049199205.1 Shinella sp. M31
GGCGCCCGCAGCCTTGGAGGCATCGATGACGGCGTGGCAGGTGGTGTTCCAGTCTGCGGCGTCGCAGCGGTCGAGGCGGGGGAAATCGAGCACGACGAGGTTCAAGCCGTATCCGCCCTGCATCATGGTCGTGAAGGCGTCTGTCTGTTTCTCGCGGTTGCCCCAGACGAAGGTGTGGTAGTCGAGCGGATTGGAGATCGTCACCATCTGGCCGAGCGTTTCGCGCAGCGGCTGGCGCTGGAAATCCTTGAGGTCGCGGTAGTTGACCTTCCGCTTCACCCCGGCATCCGCCATCAGCGAGGCCTCGCCGCCCGAGCAGGACATGGAGGAGATGTCGTAATTCGGCAGCGGGCCGGCGACATGCAGCAGCTTCAGCGTTTCCAGAAGCTCCGGCAGCGTCTCGACGCGGCCGATGCCAAGGCGGGAAAGCAGGGCGGAGGAGACGGCGTCGTTGCCGGCGAGCGAGGCGGTGTGCGAGACGGTGGCGAGTTGCGCCTGTTCGGATTTACCGACCTTCAGTGTGACGACCGGCTTTTTGAGTTCACGGGAGCGAAGCGCTAGGCGCTCGAGGGATTCGAGGCTGTCGAAGCCTTCGATATGCAGGCCGACGGCGGTGACGCGGGGGTCTTCGAGAACCGCGCAGGCCAGATCGGCAAGGCCGGTCTGCGCTTGGTTGCCGGCCGTCAGGATATAGGCGAGCGGCAGGCCGCGCTGTTGCATGGAGATGTTGCAGGCGATGTTGGACGACTGCGTGAGAACGGCCACGCCCTTGTCGATGCGCAGCATGCCGTGCTGGTCGGGCCAGAGCAGGGCGCCGTCCAGCATGTTGATGAAGCCGTAGCAATTCGGCCCGAGGATCGGCATGCTACCGGCCGCCTCTACCAATGCCTTCTGCAGGTCATCGCCATCGGCGAGTTCGCTGACGGCTTCGCGGAAGCCGGAGGCATAACAGACGGCCCCGCCGGCACCACGCGCCGACAGGTCCTTGATGATGCCGATGGTCAACTCGCGGTTGACGCCCACGAAGGAAGCATCCGGCGCGCCGGGCAGGTCGGCGACGGAGCGGTAGCATTTGCGCCCGAGGATTTCGTCCTCGCGCGGATGCACCGGCCAGATCTCGCCGGAAAAGCCCATCTTGTCGCACTGGAAGATGACGCGGCGGGCTTCCTTGCCGCCGAAGACGGCGATGGATTTGGGCCGGATCAGACGGTCGAGGGAGCGTACCATTCTCTGACTACGCTCCCAGCGGCCGGAGCAGATCGCGGCTGATGATGTGCCGCTGGATTTCCGAGGTGCCGTCCCATATGCGCTCGACGCGGGCATCGCGCCAGAAGCGGGCGAGCGGCAGGTCGTCCATCAGGCCCATGCCGCCGAAGATCTGGATCGCCTCGTCGGTGACGCGGGCGAGCATTTCGGTGGCATAAACCTTTGCCGAAGCGATCTCGCGGTTCGACGGCAGGCCCTGATCGAGCCGCCAGGCGGCGTTGAGCGTCAGCAGATCGGCGGCGTCGATCTCGGTGATCATGTCGGCGAGCTTGAAGGAGACGCCCTGGTTGGCGCCGATCGGCTTGCCGAACTGCTTTCGCTCGGCCGCATAGTTCAGCGCGTAATCGAAGGCGCGGCGGGCGCGGCCGACCGAGGTCGCAGCGACCGTGATGCGGGTCGCGTAGAGCCAGTCATTGGCAATGTCGAAGCCCTTGTGCACCTCGCCGAGGATCTGGGAGGAGGGCAGGCGGCATTCGTCGAAGTTGAGAATGCAGTTCTTGTAGCCGCGGTGGGAGACCGATTCGTAGCCGTTGCGGATTTCGAAGCCCGGCGTGCCGCGATCGACGAGGAAGCAGGTGATCAGCTTCTTCTTGCCGCGCGGCGTGTCCTCTTCGCCGGTCGCGATGAAGACGATGACGAAATCGGCGATATTGGCGTGGCTGATGAAGTGTTTGGTGCCGTTGACGACCCAATCGTCTCCGTCCTTGCGGGCAAAACATTTCATGCCGCGCACATCCGAGCCGGCATCCGGCTCGGTCATGGCGAGCGCATCGAATTTCTCGCCGCGCACGGCCGGCAGAAGGTACTGTTCGCGCTGCGCGTCGTTGCAGGCCATCAGGATGCCGGAGGGGCGGCCGAAGAAGACGGTGAGCGCCATCGAGCCTCGGCCAAGCTCGCGCTCGACCAGCGTGAACGAGGTGTGGTCAAGGCCGGCACCACCGACCTCTTCCGGCATATTGCAGCCGAAGAAGCCGATGTCCTTGCACTTGCGGGCAATTTCCTGGCCGAGTTCCGGCGGCACATGGCCGGTGCGCTCGACTTCGTTTTCGTGCGGATAGATTTCCGTTTCGACGAAGGAGCGGACCGTATCCACGATCATCTGCTGTTCGTCGGTCAATGCGAAATTCATGGTGTTCCCTCGTTTTTGGTTTGCCCCTCATCCGGCTGCCGCCACCTTCTCCCCGCAGGCGGGGAGAAGGGATATGCCGCGCCGTCTCCTCCACCCCCAGCCCTGCGTTCGGCAAGTTCCCTCTCCCCGCTTGCGGGGAGAGGGTTAGGGTGAGGGGCTGCTTTTTACTGCGCTTTTCTCTGCCCGACGCTGCGGCCGGCACCGTCGGGCGTTGCCAGCTTGGCATGGGCGTCCGCGATCGGCTTGATCTTCGCCAGCACCTCTGCGGGCGCCTCGACGCTCTTGCCGGCCTTCGAGTCGACATGGACCATCATCTGTTCGGCCGTTGCGATCACGTCGCCGGTCGCCGCGTCGTGGATGCGGATGAAGAAATGCAGCCGCTTGCCATCGGACGAGAGAAGCTGGAGCGTCGTGTAGAGCGCCTGGCCGAGCTTGGCTTCGCCGAGATGGCGGATGTGGGTTTCCACCGTGTAGTAGCTGTGGCCGGCCTCGACATAGGCGAAGTCGACGCCGATCAGCCGCAGCAGCGCGTCCGACGTATCGCCGAACAGCTGGAGATAGCGGTGTTCCGTCATGTGACCGTTGTAATCGACCCAGGCCGCATTGACCTTGGTATCGACGAGGCGCAGCGGCTCGTTTGCGGAGACCTCGACCTTCGCCTTGCCGGCCTTGGCCCAGAGATGCGCTTCGAACTCGGCGAGCAGCTTGCCGGAGCCCCAGCCCTTGCCGTCATCACCGGCCTTCAGCGCATGCATGATGCCGACGAGGTTCTGGTCACGGATGCGCTCCAGCTCGCGGATGCCGCGTGCGCCGGACTGGGCGTCCGATTGGTCGGCGATCTTGTTGACCAGTTCGTCGTTCAGATCGACGACGTCGGTGAGCTTCGTCCAGGGCCAGGAGAGACAGGGGCCGAACTGGGCGAGGAAGTGGCGCATGCCCGCCTCGCCTCCGGCGATGCGGTAGGTCTCGAACATGCCCATCTGCGCCCAGCGCATGCCGAAGGAATAGCGGATCACGTCGTCGAGCGTCTCGGTGTCGCAGATGTCGTCCTTGATCAGCCAGAGGCCTTCACGCCACACGGCTTCCAGAAGACGGTCGCCGACGAAGGCCTCGATCTCCTTGTTGATGATCACGCCCTTCATGCCGATGGGCGCGAGCTTGGCCTTGGCGGCTTCGAGCG
>NZ_JBLZPH010000159.1:0-37453 GCF_049199205.1 Shinella sp. M31
ATGCCGCGCCCATTGCTGGGACCAAAGACCATGAGCATGACCTACACATTCGATGACCTGAAGAAGGATGTTGCCGAGGGCCGCATCGACACCGTTCTCGCCTGCCTCGTCGATATGCAGGGCCGCCTCATGGGCAAGCGCTTCCAGGCGGAGTACTTCGTCGAAAGCGCCTATGAAGAAACGCATAGCTGCAACTATCTGCTCGCCACCGACATGGAGATGGAGACCGTCTCCGGCTACAAGTCGACGAGCTGGGCCGCCGGTTACGGCGACTATACGATGAAGCCGGACCTCGCCACGCTGCGCAAGCTGCCCTGGCTCGAAGGCACGGCACTGGTGCTCTGCGACGTGCTCGACCACCACACCCATGAGGAAGTGCCGCACTCGCCGCGCGCCATCCTCAAGAAGCAGGTCAAGCGCCTGGAGGCCATGGGCCTCAAGGCGTTCATGGCCAGCGAACTGGAGTTCTTCCTGTTCGACCAGTCCTTCGACGACGCCCGCGAGAGCGGCTACCGGGATCTCCGCCTCGCCTCGGGCTATAACGAGGACTACCACATCTTCCAGACGACCAAGGAAGAGGACGTGATGCGCGCGCTGCGCAACGGCCTGCAGGGCGCCTGCATTCCCGTCGAAAACTCCAAGGGTGAGGCCTCGGCCGGCCAGGAGGAAATCAACGTGCGCTATGCCGACGCGCTCGCCATGGCCGACCGGCATTCGATCATCAAGAACGCCACCAAGGAAATCGCCTGGCAGCGCGGCAAGTCCGTCACGTTCCTGGCCAAGTGGAACTATTCCGCCGCCGGCTCCTCCTCGCATATCCACCAATCGCTGTGGACGCTCGACGGCAAGGAAGCGAAGTTCTTCGAAAAGGATGCCAAATACGGCATGTCCGATCTGATGCGGAACTATGTCGCCGGTCTGCTCGCTCATGCCAGTGAGATCACCTATTTCCTCGCGCCCTATATCAACTCCTACAAGCGCTTCGTCGCCGGCACCTTCGCGCCGACCAAGGCCGTCTGGAGCAAGGACAACCGCACCGCCGGCTATCGCCTGTGCGGCGAGGGCACCAAGGGCATCCGCATCGAATGCCGCGTCGGCGGCTCGGACCTTAATCCCTATCTCGCCATGGCAGCGCTGATCGCGGCCGGCATTGCCGGCATCGAGGAGAAGCTGGAGCTTGAGGCGCCCTTCGTCGGCGACGCCTATGGCGGCAAGGACATCCGCGAGATCCCGAAGACGCTCCGCGGCGCGTCTGCCGCGTTGCAGAACTCCAAGATGCTGCGCGAAGCCTTCGGCGACGACGTCGTCGATCACTATGTCCGCGCCGCCGAGTGGGAGCAGGAAGAGTACGATCGTCGCATCACCGACTGGGAGGTGGCGCGCGGCTTCGAGAGAGCGTAAGGCTCAAGCCAGTCAAGGTCGAACCGGCCCCGGCGCATAATCCTCCAGGGATATTTGCCGCGTGGCTGGATCGGCTATTGTCCGGCGCGAAAATTCATATCGGAAACAGGAAGTCGATCATGACTGTGATCAAATGCATATCCCCCGTGGATGGCTCGGTTTATGCCGAGCGTGAGGCGATGCCGCTGGCGGCCGCTCAGGACGCCGTAGCCCGCGCCAGGAAAGCGCAGAAGGCCTGGGCCAGGCGTCCGCTGGAAGACCGTATCCAGCTCGTGCTGAAGGGTGTCGCCCGCGTCAACGAAATGGCCGACGAGATCGTGCCGGAAATCGCCTGGCAGATGGGCCGCCCGGTCCGTTACGGCGGTGAATTCAAGGGCTTCAACGAGCGTTCCAACTATGTCGCCGAGATCGCCGGCTCGTCGCTGGCGCCGATCGTCATCGAAAACAGCGAACGCTTCGAGCGTCGCATCGAGCGCGAAGCCCATGGCGTCGTTTTCGTCATCGCGCCCTGGAACTATCCCTATATGACGGCGATCAACACGATCGCGCCGGCGCTGATGGCGGGCAATGTCGTCATCATCAAGCACGCCGCCCAGACGCTGCTCGTCGGCGAGCGCCTCGTGCGCGCCTTCAACGAGGCCGGCGTGCCGGAAGATGTCTTCCAGAACGTCTTCCTCGACCATGACACGACCTCGACGCTCATCGCCGGTAATGCGTTCGATTTCGTCAACTTCACCGGCTCCGTCGAAGGCGGCCGCGCCATCGAGCGCGCCGCCGCCGGGACCTTCACGCCGGTCGGTCTCGAACTGGGGGGCAAGGATCCGGGCTACGTCATGGAAGACGCCGACCTCGACGCCGCCGTCGACACGCTGATGGACGGCGCGACCTACAATTCGGGTCAGTGCTGCTGCGGCATCGAGCGCATCTATGTCAACGAGAACCTCTACGACGAATTCGTCGAGAAGTCGGTCGCCTGGGTCTCCAACTACAAGCTCGGCAACCCGCTCGATCCGGAAACCACGCTCGGCCCGATGGCGCACAAGCGTTTCGCCGCGACCGTTCGCGCGCAAATCGCCGATGCCGTCTCGAAGGGCGCCAAGGCGCTGGTCGATCCGAAGCTGTTCCCGGCTGATGACGGCGGCGCCTATGTCGCGCCGCAGATCATCGTCGATGTCGATCACTCCATGGAATTCATGACGGAAGAAACCTTCGGCCCGGCCGTCGGCATCATGAAGGTGAAGAACGACGCCGAAGCGCTCGCTTTGATGAACGACTGCAAATACGGCCTGACCGTCTCGCTGTGGACGAAAGACAGCGACCGCGCCGCCAATATCGCCCGCGACCTTGAGACCGGCACCGTGTTCCAGAACCGCGCCGACTATCTCGATCCCGCGCTGTGTTGGACCGGCGTGAAGGAAACGGGCCGCGGCGGCTCGCTCTCCGTCATCGGCTTCCACAACCTCACCCGTCCGAAATCCTACCATTTCAGGAAAGCATAATGTCCATCACCGCCAACTGGAGCTACCCGACAGCCATCAAGTTCGGGGCAGGGCGTATCGCGGAACTTGCCGATCACTGCAAGGCCGTCGGCATGAAGAAGCCGCTGCTGGTCACCGACCGCGGCCTCTCCACCATGCCGATCACCAAGAACGCGCTCGACATTCTCGAAGCCGCCGGCCTCGGCCGGGCGATGTTCGCGGAAGTCGATCCGAACCCGACCGACAAGAACCTCGAAGCCGGCGTGAAGGCCTTCAAGGACGGCGGCCATGACGGCGTCGTCGCCTTCGGCGGCGGCTCGGGCCTCGATCTCGGCAAGGCCATCGCCTTCATGTCCGGCCAGACGCGCCCCGTCTGGGACTTCGAGGACATCGGCGACTGGTGGACCCGCGCCGACGCGGCCGGCATCGCCCCCATCGTCGCCGTGCCGACCACCGCCGGCACCGGCTCGGAAGTCGGCCGCGCTTCCGTCGTCACCAATTCCGAGACCCACACCAAGAAGGTCATCTTCCACCCGAAGATCCTGCCTTCGGTGACGATCTGCGACCCGGAACTGACGGTCGGCATGCCGAAGGTCATCACCTCGGGCACCGGCATGGATGCCTTCGCCCATTGCCTCGAGGCCTATTGCTCGCCGTTCTACCATCCGATGAGCCAGGGCATCGCGCTCGAAGGCATGCGCCTCGTCAAGGAATTTTTGCCGCGCGCCTACAAGGACGGCACGGATATCGAGGCGCGCGCCAACATGATGTCGGCGGCCGCTATGGGCGCCGTCGCCTTCCAGAAGGGGCTCGGCGCGATCCACTCGCTGTCGCATCCGGTCGGCGCGATCTACAACACGCATCACGGCATGACCAACGCCGTCGTCATGCCGCCGGTGCTGACCTTCAACCGTCCGGCGATCGAAGCGAAGATCAACAGCGCGGCTGCCTATCTCGGCATTGCCGGCGGCTTCGATGGTTTCTTCGAATATGTGCTGCGCCTGCGCGAAGAACTCGGCGTGCCGGACAAGCTCTCGGCGCTCGGCGTCGGCACGGACCGCATCGACGAAATGTCGGAAATGGCCATCGTCGATCCGACCGCCGGCGGCAACCCGGTCGAGCTGACGCTCGACGCGGCCAAGCGCCTCTTCATCGAGTGCATCTGAGCGATTTGACGCGATGATCATCGGGGCGGTGGTCAATCGACTGCCGCCCCATTTCTTTATGACTATGGTTACCAATTACGTCGCATGATGCCTGTCATCAGAATGTCATGTGACTGTCATGCTTGCCCGCTTCCGGTGCAGCCAGACAGTCTGGGGCGGCGGTAGTGGAATGGCAGTCATATCGGTAGCGAACGCCAAGGGCGGTTCGGGCAAGACCACGGCAGCGGTCTTGCTGGCGACGGAGTTCGTCGAACGCGGCGAGCGTACCGCGCTTCTCGATTGCGACGACCTGAAGCTCGCCGCCGGCTGGGCGCGCACGGCGCGGCTTGGCGAAGCGCTCACGCTGGTCGATGCCCTCGCCGTTTCCAATCTCGCCGGCTACCTCAAGGCGTTGCGCGCCACGCATGCGCATATCGTCATTGACCTCTCGGGCGCGCGCGACGCGCTCGTCGCCTTCGCCGCAGGGCTTTCCGATCTCGTTCTGGTGCCGGTGCAGGGCTGCGCCATGGACAGCCGGGGCGCCGCGCATGTGCTGGAACTCATCGATCTCGTCAGCGCCAATTCGCACAAGCCGATCAACCGGGCCGTCGTGCTGTCGCGCGTCAATCCGCTCGTGACCACGCGTGCGCTGCGCAGCGTGAAGGCTTTGCTCGACGGAGCGAAGATCCCCGTCATCGGCACGCCGGTCATCGAGCGCGCCGCGTTTCGCGACATGTTCGAGACGGGCGGCACGCTCTATTCGATCACGCCCGACCGGACCAGCAATCTCGACAAGGCGATCCTCAACATGCAGGCCCTTGCCGACGAGGTGCTGCGTTTTGCTGCGGCGGATGCGGGCCGGAAGCCCCTGGCGCGGGCCGAGGCCGGCGCTCCCATGCGGACAGTCCAGCTTGCAACGGCTGCTCCTGCGCCCTGAATTCTTACCGTTAACAATTGACAGAAGTTTGAGCAGCGCTGGTTTTCCGGGATTTTCGTTGAATATACCGGTTGTCTGCCTGCGGTCTCATTAATCTTCGCGATCCGCAAATTTCCATTTCATTAACCATCTTTTGAAAGATTTGATTAAGCGGGCGCCATCTCCACCGGGACGTCTGACGAGAGCGATGAGCAGGCTCGAAAGCATTTTACGAGGAAAGACATGCCAGTCATCACATTTGCCAATGCCAAGGGCGGCGCGGGCAAGACCACCGCGGCGCTCATCCTGGCCACCGAGCTTGCAAGTCAGGGCCACCGCGTCACCATTCTCGATGCGGATCCGCAGCGCTGGATCAGCCACTGGCACGAGATTTCCGGCCGCCAGCGCAACATCGCCGTCATCTCGGAAGTCTCCATGGCCTCCATCCAGTGTCACATTCGCGAGAACCGCGACACGACGGATTATTTCATCATCGACCTCGCCGGTGCCCGCGATGCGCTGGTCGCGACCGCCATCGGCCTATCGGATCATGTGATGATCCCGGTGCAGGGCTGCGCGATGGATGCGCGCGGCGGGGCACAGATTCTCGAACTCCTGAAGCAGCTCGACGAGAAGGCCGGCATCCGCATCAACCATTCCGTTGTGCTGACCCGCATGAACGCCATGGTGACCACCCGCGCGATGACGGCGATCAAGTCGCTCCTGTCCTCCCGCGGCGTCACGGTGCTCGATACGCCGATTGCTGAGCGCACTGCTTTCCGCGATATTTTCGACTGCGGCGGCACGCTCTATTCGATGGATCCGGCCAAGGTGAGCAACCTCGACAAGGCGCGCGAAAATGCCCGCCTGTTTGCCGAGGAGGTGCTGCGGCTCATGCCGTCGCGCAAGCGCGTTGCCACCGCGCGGGGCTTCTTCCGGACGATCCAGCGCGCGGCATAAGCGTCTGAACTTGACGGATGCCAGAAACGGCTGCGACCAATGGCGCAGCCGTTTTCCTGAATAAAAGCAAAGCTGGTAATGAACAATTTACCATGCCCCACCTAGGGATACGGCATCGAAAAGCTTGTTCCCATGGACCTATGACGGGTCGCGGACGTGACGATGCCCCTGGCAGCGCCGTCCCCCGGACGATCGCCGCTTTCTCCTCTTGCCGCCAGGACTTTCAGCATGAAGCCAGCCTCCGGGACCGCCAGCCAGAACCACGACATCGCCCGCCGCCTGGACTATCTCGGCCTTGACGAGGCCGCGCTGAAGCGCCTGCGCAGCCTCAAACCCTTCATCGAGAAGGAGCTCGGTCCGGCGCTCGACAAGTTCTACGGTGTCGTGCGCAAGAGCCCGGAGGTCAATCACCTCTTCTCCAACGATGCGCATATCGACCGCGCCAAGACTGCGCAGCTCGGCCATTGGGCCAATATCGCCGCCGGCGATTTCACGCATAATTATGCCGCCAAGGTCCAGACGATCGGCCATGTGCATGCCCGCATCGGGCTGGAGCCGCGCTGGTATATCGGCGGCTACGCGCTGATCGTCGAGCATCTCCTGACGGAAGCCGTCAAGTCGCTCTGGCCGAAGGGCGGCCTGTTCTCGCGGCGGGAGATCGAACCGGAAGAATTTGCAGCCCGCTTCTCCAGCCTGCTCAAGGCCATGTTCCTCGACATGGATCTGTCGATCTCCGTCTATATGGACACATCCGACGTCACCAAGCAGCAGGCGGTTCAGGCGCAGGTGCTGGCCGAAGAGCGCGGGCTCGTCAGCGACAGTTTCGGCGCCGCACTGAAGCGCATTTCCGACGGCGACCTGACAGCACGCATCACCGGCGCGCTGCCGGAGGCCTACGAGGCCCTGCGCGAGGACTTCAACCACGCCATCTCCACGCTGTCGCAGGCGATCGGCAATATCGGTGTCGGCGCCGGATCGATCCATCTCAGCGCGCAGGAAATCGCCGCGGCCTCCGACGATCTCGCCAAGCGCACCGAGCGGCAGGCGGCAAACCTCGAAGAGACGGCGGCTGCCGTCGAGGAAGTCACGACAACCGTGCGCCAGACCGCGCAAAGCGCCAACGAGGCCAACGCGCTGGTGCAGGCGGCGCGCGGCAATGCCGAGCGCAGCGGCGAGGTGGTGGAGCACGCAATCACCGCGATGGGTGAAATCCAGGCCTCGTCCTCGGCTATTGCCAACATCGTCGAGGTAATCGATGAGATCGCCTTCCAGACGAACCTTCTGGCGCTGAATGCCGGCATCGAGGCCGCGCGCGCAGGCGAGGCGGGCCGCGGCTTTGCCGTGGTCGCCTCGGAAGTGCGCGCGCTGGCCCAGCGTTGCGCCGATGCGGCCAAGGACATCCAGAACCTCATCGCCAAATCGCATGGCCAGGTCGAGGATGGTGTGCGCTCGGTCAACGAGGTCGCGGATTCGCTCCGCCTCATCGTGACGCAGGTCGTGGAAGTCAGCAGCGTCTTCGATACGATCCGTTCCAGCACGGCCGAGCAGGCGACGGGCCTGCAGGCCGTCAACCAAGCCGTCAACGCCATGGACCAGATCACCCAGCAGAACGCTGCCATGGTGGAAGAGGCCAATGCGGCGAGCCAGGCCTTGACGCAGGAGGCCGCTTCCATCGCCGCCCAGCTCAGCGCCTTCCGCACCGGCGGCACCGCCCAGCCCGCCAAGGGCTCCGGATATAGCCGCGTGGCTTGAGGCGAGCGTTTAAAAGAAGGAGCCCCTCACCCTAACCCTCTCCCCGCAAGCAGGGAGAGGGGACGTGCTCCACGCAACGAATATTGCTTGAAGAAAAACGATGCGGCACATTCCCTTCTCCCCGCTTGCGGGGAGAAGGTGGCGGCAGCCGGATGAGGGGTGAGCCGTGAAGCTCACCGCTACCTCAAGGTATCAATCAACGAATTCGACCGTCACGCCGGCGCTCGTCATCTTGGCGAGTTCGGTGGCGTCCCAGTTGGTCATGCGAATACAGCCGTGGCTCTGGGTCTTGCCGATCTTCGACGGTTCCGGCGTGCCGTGGATGCCGTAGGTCGGCTTGGACAGCGCGATCCAGACGGTGCCAACCGGGCCGTTCGGGCCGGGCTGCAGGGTCAGCACCTTGTTGTTGGCGCCCTGCTGGAAGTTGATCTTCGGATTATAGGTATAGCCGGGGTTCAGCGCGATGCGCTCGACATTCACGAGGCCGGACGGCGAGGGCGTATCGGCCGAGCCGATGCTGGCCGGATAGGCGGCGATCAGCGTGCCGGCTTCATCATAGGCGAGCACCTGCTTGCGACCCTTGTCGGCGAGGATTTTCGCGACCTTGCCGGTTTTGGGCACACCCGTGTCGATGACCTTGACGATCGTGCCGGGGATCGTGAAATCGACGCCCGGATTGATCTCCTTGAGATAGGCCTCGTCCATATGGAATTTCTCGGCCAGCATTTCTGTGGTCGAGGTGTAGGAGAGGTGCGGCAGCGCGGCCTTCTGGGCGTAATCCTCCGGGATCGACGCGACATAGGGGCCGGCGGCATCCGCCGCGGTGATCTCATAGGTCGTGAAGGCCATGCCGCCGGACAGGCGCAGGCGCTCCAGAATGTCATCGGCATTGTTCGGATCGAGCGTCTCGCCGGTCGCGTTCTGCCAGGCTTCGATCGCCTTGGTGACGTTCGAGCCCTTCTTGCCGTCGATCACGCCAGGCGAAAAGCCTTCGCGGTCGAGAAACACCTGAAGGGCTGTGATCTCGGCGGAGGACATCTTGCCGAGCGCCGTCGCGGGCTGGAACTTCGGGCCGGGCACGAATTCGGCGTTCGGGTCGGTGGTCTCCGGCAGAGCGGCGCTGTCATCGGTGCCGTTGGAGAAGTCGGGCATCTGCTGCGAATTGAAGTCGGCATCGGGCAGCGTCTGGCGCTCGATGTCACCCGGCAGCGCCTCGCGCATTTCCGGCACGGAGCTGGTGGTCAGGTCGTCACCGAAATCGGACGAGGGGGCGGGCGGGAAATAATCCGGATTGGTTTCCGGATAGCCGCTGACCTCGCGATAGCGATCGCGGCGAGGATTGTTGTTGCGCGCGAAGTAGCGGTCGGCCGGCATGGCGGTGGCGACGACGCTACCCCAATTGTCGACGAGAACCGTGTTGCCGCGGCTGTCGCGAGCCCAGCGCACGCTGCCGTCGTTGGGGATATAATCGAGAATATCGCCCTCCGGCGAGACGAGAACCGTATCGCGGGTGGACTGTTGTGCATGCGCAGGCGCCAGGGCGATTCCCGTGAAGGATGCCGCCATAAGGAGCGAAATGCTTGTTCTCAATATATAATTCACGACTTTTGACCTGCCAGCTTGCACATATCGCGCGGACGGAACACTTCAATTCAGACCTTAATATGGAAAAACTGAATCGATGGTGAACGCTACGTCAACGCTGCATGCAAAAACTTGTGATCGGACTTTCCGCGCCGGCGAAAAATTGTGTGCCGACAGCGGGCTAACGGTGGCGTGGGCAAAACGTTCCCATTAGCATGCCCCGCTCTATCGCCCTTTGCCGGAGTTTTGGATGACCTTCGCCCTGACCGCGGAAACGCCAGACCAGTCCTTCCGTCTCGAGCTGACGCCGCAGTCGGCGCTGGATGGCGGCAGCGCGCTCTTTCACGGCGTCGATCTCGCGCCGGGATCGGCCATTCCCTCGGATGGCGATCCGCGCATCGACAAAGCGCTGCCGGGCTTTCTCTTCACCTGCGGGCCGGATCACATCCGCCATCCAGTGCCGATCGAGGGCGCGACCGATGGCCGACGCTACCCGCTGCACGGTTCGCTCTCCTCGCATCCGGCAAAGGATATCTTGATCGAGGAGGACGAGGGCGAGGTTGTCTGCGAAGGGCGCGTCGCCGTTTCGCTCGCCCACGGCGGTACGGCGGAGCTGGTGCGTCGCTGGCGTGCCGATCGGCGCACCGGCCATATCACGCTCGACGATACCGTCTTCAACAGCGGCGAGACGGCCTGGCCGCCGTTTGCCATGTACCACATCAATTTCGGCACCGGCCTTTTCGACGAGACCACGCGGCTGACCGGCGCGATGCTGCCCGGCGGCAGCCTGCCGTGGCGCTTCGATGAGGGCGATACGAAAATCTTCTGCCTGCCGGCGGCCGAAACGGCGGAGCATGGCTGGGCGGAGATCGCGGTCGGGCCGATTGCGGCGCTTGGTGGTCGAAGCATGGTCATCCGCTTCCGCACCGACACCTTGCCCTATCTTCAGGTCTGGCGGAACCAGTCGCCGGGCTGCGCCGTGCTCGGCATCGAGCCGGTGTCGCACCGCCTTGCCTCCCGCGAAGAGTTGATTGCATCGGGTGAGGCGCCTGAATTTTCACAAGGGGAGAGCATCGACTACGGCCTCTCCTTCGAACTCCGCTAGATTTCGCATGATTGACGCCTCCATAGTGCGGGCTTAAACGAGAGCGCACCAATCGCGAAAGGACCTGTCCATGGATATCCGTGAAATCAACGACGAATATTCCGTTTCCGGCCAGATCACCGTCGAGGATCTCGACGCGATCGCCGCCATGGGCTTCAAGTCCATCGTCTGCCATCGCCCCGACCACGAGGAAGCCGGCCAGCCGGAATTTGCGACGGTTGCCGCCCGCGCGCAGGAACTCGGCATCCAGACCGCCCATGTGCCCGTCGGCTCGATGGGCGTGACGGCGGAAGCCGTCAGCGGCATGATGGACGCGCTCGACGACCTGCCGCGCCCGATGCTCGGCTATTGCCGCTCCGGCATGCGCTCGACCAAGACCTACGAACAGGCGCAGCACCTCCGCGGCTGATAGGGGAAGGGGCGGTTTTCACCGCCCCTCGAAGATCATTTCCCGCTGCGGATATCCGAAAGCGTGCGCGTCGGCGTGATCGCTTCGGGGTCGAGTTTCACCTCGATGATCGCCGGCTTGCCGCTGGCGCGGGCGCGCAGGAAAGCATCGGCAAAATCTTCCGTCTTTTCCACCGTCTCGCCGTGGCCGCCATAGGCGATGGCAAGGGCTGCGAAATCCGGGTTTGTCAGGTCTGTCGCGCTGACGCGGCCGGGATATTCCCGCTCCTGATGCATGCGGATCGTGCCGTAGATGCCGTTGTTCACGACGACGGTGATGATCGGCAGATTGTAGCGTACGGCGGTTGCAAATTCCTGGCCGTGCATCATGAAGCAGCCATCGCCGGCAAAGCAGATGACCTCACGCTCCGGGAAGAGCTGCTTGGCGGCAACGGCGGCCGGCAGGCCGTAGCCCATCGAGCCCGATGTCGGCGCCGCCTGCGTGGCGAAACGGCGGAAGCGGTGGAAACGGTGCACCCACGTCGCGTAGTTGCCGGCGCCGTTGGCAAAGATCGTGTCGTCGGCGACATTCTCTTCGAGCCAGGCCATGATAGGACCCATCTGCACGTCGCCGGGGCCGGCCATCGGCGGCGTGGACCATTTCAGGAAGGAGTCGTGCATGGCGGCGGTGCGGGCGGCCCAGCGCGGCGTGCTCTTCGGCGAGACGCCGTCAAGCGCTGCAACGAAATCCTCCGGGGCGGCACAGATGGCGAGATCCGGGCGATAGACGCGGCCGAGCTCGGACGGGTCGGGATAGACATGCACCAGCTTCTGCGCGGGGTAGGGGCTCTGCAGCAGACTATAGGTGGAAGACGGCATTTCGGAATAGCGGCCGCCGAGCAGCACGACGAGGTCCGCCTCGCGGATTTCCTTGCCCAGCGCCGGGTTGATGCCGATGCCGCTGTCGCCGGCATAGTTGGGGTGCTGGTGATCGAACAGCATCTGCCGGCGGAACGAGCAGGAGACCGGCAGCGACCAGCGCTCGGCAAAGTCCGTGAAGGCCGTGACGCTCTCCTCAGACCAGCGCGTGCCGCCTAGGATGACGAGCGGGCGTTCGGCGGCTTCGAGCAGGTTTGCGAGTTCGGCGATCTGCTTGCGGCCGGGATGGGCCTCGACCGGCATATAGGCCTGCGGCTCGACCGTCTCGACCTCATCCGTCAGCATGTCCTCCGGCAAAGCCAGCACGACCGGGCCGGGGCGGCCCGAGGTGGCGACGGCAAAAGCGCGGGTGACGAATTCGGGAATGCGGCGGGCATCGTCGATCTCCGCCACCCATTTGGCGACTTCGGTGAAGGCGCGGCGGTATTCCACCTCCTGGAAGGCCTCGCGCTCGCGCGCATCGCGCTGCACCTGGCCAATGAAGAGGATCATCGGAATGGAATCCTGCCGTGCGATATGCAGGCCGGCCGAGGCATTGGTGGCGCCCGGCCCGCGCGTGACCATGCAGATGCCGGGCTCGCCCGTCAGGCGCCCCCAGCAATCGGCCATCATCGCAGCGCCGCCTTCCTGGCGGCAGACGAGCACGTCCACATCCGTGTCATGCAGCGCATCGAGCACGGCGAGGTAGCTTTCGCCCGGCACGCAGGCGACGCGCTTGACGCCATTGGCAACGAGGGCGTCGACGATCAACTGGCCACCGGTCTTCATGCGCTTTTCTTTCCTGCTTCGAGCGTTGCGAGTTCCGCCATCACGGCATCGGTATGTTCGCCGAGCCGCGGGCTGGGGCGATCGTAAACGAGCGGCGTGCCGGAGAAAACAATGGGCGTGCGCACGCCGGGAATAAGATTACCGTCGGCATCCGGCAGGTCGACGCGCATGCCGCGCGCCTTGATCTGCGGGTCGTCGAAGGTCTCGGCAATGGAGTTGATCGGCCCGGCCGGCACGCCTTCGCGTTCGCAGGCATCGAGCAGATCGGCCTTGCTGAGCGTGGCCGTCGCCTCCGTGACGAGGCGGCGGACTTCGACGCGGTTGGCGACGCGGGCGTGGTTGGTGGCGAAACGCTCGTCTTCAGGCACGCCCGCGAGCTTCAGAATGCCGCACAGCTTGCGGAACTGCCCATCATTGCCCACCGCGAGGATGATGTGACCGTCGGAGGCCGGCACCACCTCATAGGGCGAGATGTTCGGATGCGCATTGCCGAGCCGCGCCGGCGCCTTGCCGGAGGTGAGGAAGTTCATGTTCTGGTTCGCCATCACGGCGGACTGCACATCGAGCAGCGCCATGTCGACATGCTGGCCCTGGCCAGTCTTCATGACATGGATGAGCGCGGCCTGGATCGCGGTGACGGCATAGATGCCGGTAAAGATGTCGGCAATCGCCACGCCCGCCTTCATCGGCTCGCCATCCGGAGCCCCCGTGACCGACATGAAGCCGGACATGCCCTGCACGATGTAATCGTAGCCGGCGCGGGCGGCATAGGGACCATCCTGGCCGAAGCCGGTGATCGAGCAATAGATGAGCTTCGGGTGTTTCTTCGCGAGGCTCTGGTAGTCCAGCCCGTATTTCGTGAGGCCGCCCACCTTGAAATTTTCGATGACGATATCGGCGGTGGCGATGAGACGGTGAACGGTCTCGCGGCCTTCCTCGGTCTTCAGGTCCACGCTGATCGAGCGTTTGCCGCGATTGGTGGAGTGGTAATAGGCGGCAGAGAGGTTTTCGCCGTCCTTGCCCGTGACGAAGGGCGGGCCCCAGGCACGCGTATCGTCGCCGCCGTCGGGGTTTTCGATCTTGATGACATCGGCGCCGAGATCGGCCAGCATCTGCCCGGCCCAGGGGCCTGCCAGGACCCGCGCCAGTTCGATGACCCTGATGCCCGACAGCGGCAGGTTCGACTTCTCCATCGTGTACTCCTCCTCGTGACCGGCGCAAAGCAGCCGGCCGTCGGGCTTTTCGCCCGTTTTCCCTTGGATAACAAAAAGCCGGCAGGCACGAAAGCCGCAGGCCGGGGGGAGATCATGACGCCTGAGACTGACTTGATGCCTGCCCGAGCGAGAGCCGGCCGAGCTTCCTCAGATCGGGGCGGAAACGGGTGCCGCTGCCCCCGTCTTGTTGAGTTGCCGCTCGCGCCAGATCACGTAGAGGCCCGATGTGATGATGATGGCGATGCCGAGCCATTTCAGCGCGTCCGGCAAGTCGCCGAACACCCACCAGCCGAAGATCGTCGCCGAGACGATCTCGAGATATTGCAGCGGTGCGAGCGTTGAGGCCGGCGCCGAGCGATAGGCATAGACGCCGAGCACGCCGGCAATGGTGGCGGCGACGGCCGCGCCCGCGATATAGAGCGTGTGCTGCATATTCGGCATGACGGGCGTCAGGAAGGAGATGCCGGCGCGGCTGCCGAAGAAAAGCAGCAACCCCGCGAAAAGCGCGCCCCAGAGGCCGGCATAGAACTGCATCGACCACGGATCTTCCTTCTGCGCGACGAGGCGCGTCAGAAGGAAGAACAGGGCGAGCGAGAAGGCTGCGACGACCGGCAGCAGCGCGATCAGGCCCACTTCCTCCAGGCTCGGCTGGATGACCAGCATGGAACCGAAGAAGCCGACGCCGCACGCCGTATAGCGCCGCCAGCCGATGGTTTCCTTGAGGACGATCGCGCCGAGAATGGTGAGGATGATCGGCTCGACGAAGAAGATGGCAATGGCATCGGCCACCTCCATCACGGCGAGCGGTGTGACGAAGCTGATCATGGTGATCGCCATCAGCAGGCCGCGGGCGGCATGCAGGGCCATCTTGCGCCAGGTCACGGCGAGCAGCGTGCCGCGATAAAGACAGATCGGCGCCAGCACCGTCATCTGGAACAGCAGGCGCACGAAGGTGATCTCGGTTGCCGGAACGGCGGTCACCGCGAGCTTGGCGAAAATATCGATGATCGGCGAGATGAGCACCGAGAGCACCATGAGGGCGAGCCCGAAGCCGATCTCCTGGCGCGGTGGCGTGATGGCAGATGGGGTCATGTGTGTTCCGGACTCCGCCGCTTTTCGGCGATGACCCGCCGGCACCAGCCGGCAAAGGCTTCGATGGCGGGATCGCGCAGGGCAGGGCTTTCATTCAGCGTTTCGTGGCGCATTCCGCGATAGACCGTTGTGGTGACGTCCTCAAGCCGTGATTTTTTCAGTCGTTCGGCAAAAGCCAGCGTCGCCTTGCCGAAATCGGTGGCGGGATCCTCGTTCCCGCCGACGAGGTTGATCGGCAGGTTTTTCGGAAGCCGGGCAAGGCCTTCAGCCGAGGCATCGGCGAAGGTGACGGCGAAGATATCGATCCACATGGAGACATTGATATCGAAACCGCACAGCGGATCGGCGATATAGGCATCGACCTCTGCGGTGTCATGCGACAGCCAGTCGAAAGCGGTGCGGTGGCCGGCAATCTTGTCGCCCCAGGCGGCGAAGGTGAGGCGGGGCAGGATGCCGCTCGGCACGTCCGAGCCCTTCAGCATGCGCTCGGCAGCAAGAACCACCTGGGCGATCCGCCCGGCAAAACCCGGTTCGAGATTGGAATTCCACACGGCAAGCGCATCGATATCGGCCGGGTGGGCCTCTGCGAAGGCGAGCGCCATGAGCCCGCCCATCGAATGGCCGAAAAGCACGACCGGCAGGCCGGGATGACGGGAAACGGCATGGTCGCGAACCGCGCGCATATCCGCGATCACCCGCGAAATGCCGTCGCGCGGCGCAAACTGGCCGAGCGGCGCATCCGGCGCGGTCGTGAAGCCGTGGCCGCGATGGTCATGCGCATAGACATGCAGCCCTTCGCCCGCCATGCGCGCCGCAAAGGCGGCGTAGCGCGCACTGTGCTCGGCAAGACCGTGGCTCAGAAGCAGGATGCCGCGCGCCTCGCCGCGCGCCGCCTCGTGGCGCAGGGCAAGCGTGGCGCCGGTTGCGCTCTTGAGCGTCTCTGCCTCTGAAAACACGGCCCCATCCTCCATTTCCTAGAGGTCAACGCGATTTGCAATGCAAAGACAATGGGATGCGGCGTGTATTTTTGATTTGGCTCGCGCATTTCGCGATTTATCCGATTTTCGGTTGCACTTTCTTGATTCTTGGTTGTAAATGATCTTGTTTTGTTCTCATTCGGGAGCCTGTCATGATGACCAATGCTGCCTTGCCGTTCAAAGCCGTCGTCTCCTTTGTCGCCTTGCTTCTCGCCTGCCTCGGTCTCTCGCAACCCGCCGCCGCGCAGTCCGCGCCGGCAAAGGGCGCGCGGGAAGTCCTGTCCGTCAGCTGGCAGCCCGGCTATTGCGCGGCGCGGCCGAAAAGCCGCGGCTGCGGCGGTTTCACGATGGCGTCGAAGCAATTCTTGCTGGTGAGCCGCTTCCAGGCACGGAAAAGCTATTGCGGTATCGATGCCGCGCTCCAGCAGAAGGCGCGCAAGGGCAAGTGGACGGACTTGCCGGAGATCGTTCTGGCGTCGGCCACCAAGGACCGCCTGCTCGTCGCCATGCCCGCCGCGAAGCTTGGCCTCGACCGCCGGCAATGGCTGAGGAGCGGCAGCTGCGTCGCACCGTCCGCAGAGGCTTATTACAGCCGCTCGCTGGACCTGCTCGATGCGTTGAACGCCTCGCCGGTGCCGGCCCTTTTCGGCGGAAAGGCCGGAGCGGCGGTGACGCTGGCGGAGGTCCGCGTCGCCTTCGACGAGGCTTTCGGCCCCGGTGCCGGCGAACGCGTGCGGCTCAGCTGCCGCAAGGGTGCCGACGGCAAGCCCATCGTCATCGGCCTCACCATCGGGCTTGCGGCGGGTGAGGGCACGCTGGAGGCCCTGATCGGCGGTGCCTCGCCCACGACGTCGCGCTGCACGGAAGGCACGACGGGCATGGCGCAGGCGGGTTAGGGGCCGCCGCGGCGCCGGACGGCGCATGTGTGGCGGTCGTCGCGTTGTTTCCCGGATGGCGAGGCGGAGTTTGCATATCGGCCCTCGCTTTGGGGTGGCGGATTGCCATTCGCCTGTGCGCCGCGGCTTTCGCTGATTGCCGCGGGCGGAGAATTACCCTACATAGCGGGCAAATTCGTCCGATCCGGAGCACGTTCGCATGGCACGCCAGTTCATTTATCATATGTCGGGGCTCAACAAGGCCTACGGCGCCAAGAAAATCCTCGAGAACGTCAACCTGTCGTTCTATCCCGATGCCAAGATCGGTATCCTCGGCCCGAACGGTGCCGGTAAGTCGACGGTGCTGCGCATCATCGCCGGTCAGGACAAGGAATATACCGGTGAGGCCTGGCTCGCCGAAGGCGCGACCGTCGGCTACCTGGAACAGGAGCCGAAGCTCGATCCGGCCAAGACCGCCTTCGAGAACGTCATGGAAGGCGTGGCCGACAAGCAGGCCGTGCTCGACCGCTACAACGAACTGATGATGAACTATTCCGACGAGACGGCGGACGAAGGCGCCAAGCTCCAGGACATCATCGACAGCCAGAACCTCTGGGACCTCGAACAGCAGGTCGAAATGGCGATGGAAGCCCTGCGCTGCCCACCCAAGGATTCTGACGTCACGCTGCTGTCGGGTGGTGAACGCCGCCGTATCGCGCTCTGCCGCCTGCTCTTGTCGCAACCGGACCTGCTGCTGCTCGACGAACCGACCAACCACCTCGACGCCGAGACCATCGCCTGGCTGGAAAAGCACCTGCGCGACTATCCGGGCGCCGTGATGATGATCACCCACGACCGCTACTTCCTCGACAACGTGACGGGCTGGATTCTCGAGCTCGACCGTGGCCGCGGCATTCCTTACGAAGGCAACTACTCGGCCTATCTGATGGCCAAGGCCAAGCGCATGCAGCAGGAAAGCCGCGAGGAAGCCGGCCGCCAGAAGGCGCTGTCGCGCGAACAGGAATGGATCGCCTCCAGCCCCAAGGCCCGCCAGGCCAAGTCCAAGGCCCGTATCAAGGCCTATGAGCAGCTGGTCGATGCGGCCGAGAACATCCGGCCCGGCGATGCGCAGATCATCATCCCGGTCTCCGAGCGCCTCGGCAATGTGGTCATCGAGTTGGAAGGCATCAACAAGGGCTTCGAGGGCCGCACGCTGATCAACGACCTGTCGATCAAGCTGCCGCCGGGCGGCATCGTCGGCATCATCGGCCCGAACGGCGCCGGCAAGTCGACGCTGTTCAAGATGATCACCGGCCAGGAAAAGCCGGATGCCGGCACGATCCGCATCGGCGATACCGTGCATCTCGGTTATGTCGACCAGAGCCGCGATGCGCTCGACGGCAACAAGACCGTCTGGGAGGAAATCTCCGGCGGTGCGGAAGTCGTCAAGCTCGGCAAGTTCGAAATGAATTCGCGCGCCTATTGCGGCGCCTTCAACTTCAAGGGCGGCGACCAGCAGCAGAAGGTCGGCAATCTCTCGGGCGGCCAGCGCAACCGCGTGCACCTCGCCAAGATGCTGAAGGCCGGTGGCAACGTGCTGCTGCTCGACGAACCGACCAACGACCTCGATACGGAAACGCTGGGTGCGCTGGAAAGCGCACTGGAAAACTTCGCCGGCTGCGCGATCATCATCAGCCACGATCGCATGTTCCTCGACCGTCTGGCGACCCACATCCTGGCCTTCGAAGGCGACGGCCATGTCGAATGGTTTGAAGGCAACTTCGAAGACTATGAAGAGGACAAGGTCCGCCGTCTCGGCCCCGATGCCCTCAACCCCGGCAGCCAGGCCTACAAGCGCCTGACGCGCTGATCGTAATGCGGCCGAAAGCCGGCCGTCGCCAAAACGGGCGCGTTTGTTCGCTCCTCCTGAAAAACCCCGGCTTGCCGGGGTTTTTCTTTGGGCCTGTTGATGGAAAGATCGGCGACACGGATTTTGCCTTGCGCTGTACGGCTTAATCACATAAACATATCTTTATGTCTTGATTGGAAAGATCATGGGCGACAAACTCGGACTGGATGACATCGTGGAGATCCTGAAGGCGGCGGGCGAGCCGACGCGTCTTCGCTTGCTTGCGCTCCTGTCACATGGCGACCTGACGGTAACGGATCTCACCGACATTCTCGGCCAGTCCCAGCCGCGCATCTCGCGCCACCTGAAGCTGCTCGCCGAAGCGGCCCTCGTCGATCGGTATCAGGAGGGCGCCTGGGCCTTCTTCCGCCTCAGCCAGGGCGGCCCGGCCGTCGCGCTGGTGCGCCAGCTGCTGGACGCATCCGAACCGACCGACGCGGTTTTCGCCCGCGATGATGAACGGTTGCGCGCCCTGAAAAAAATCCGCTCCGACAAGGCGCAGGCCTATTTCAGCCGCAACGCGGCCGAATGGGATGCGGTGCGCCGCCTGCATGTCAGCGAGGCCGAGGTCGAGGCGAAGCTTGCCGCGATGATCGGCACCGAGCCGGTCGACGCTTTCCTCGATCTCGGCACGGGCACGGGGCGCATCCTGCAGCTCTTCGAGGGCCTTTACCGCCGCGGCGTCGGCGTCGACGCCAGCCGCGACATGCTGGCAGTTGCCCGCGCCAATCTCGATCGCGCCGGCATCACCAAGGCGTCCATCCGTCATGGCGATATTTTCAACCTGCCGCTGGAGCGCGACGAATTCGACGTCGTGACGATCCATCAGGTGCTGCACTTCCTGGACGAGCCGGAAGCGGCCGTCGGCGAGGCCGCGCGCATGCTGGCGCCCGGCGGCCGCCTTGCCATCATCGACCTTGCCCCGCACGCGCTGGAACACCTGCGCGACGAGCACGCCCATATCCGCCTCGGCTTCTCGCACCAGACGATGTCCGAATGGCTGGAGAAGGCGGGCCTTGCCGTGGAGGAGGTCGTCGATCTCCAGCCCGCGCATTCGGCCGCCGATGCGCTCACCGTGACCATCTGGCTTGCCCGCGATACCCGCGAACGGGCGGCCGACCCCATTGCCATCCGCAGGAGGAGTTGACATGACCCAGGCGACCGCCATCCCGGCCCGCAAGGATATCCGCCTGTCTTTCGAGTTCTTCCCGCCGAAATCTGCGGAAGCCGAGGGACAGCTTCGGGAGGTGGCCGCCGCGCTTTCGGCCTATGATCCGGGTTTCATGTCGGTCACCTATGGCGCCGGCGGTTCCACCAGGGTGCCGACGCTCGCAACCGTTCGCCAGCTTCTCAAGATGGGCCTGCCGGCCGCCTCGCACCTCACCTGCGTCGGTGCGACGAAGGAAGAGGTGAATGCGGTCGTGGCCGATTTCCAGGCCGTCGGCGTCAAGCATTTCGTGGCGCTGCGCGGGGATCCGCCGGGTGGCGTCGGCACGCCCTACCAGCCGCATCCCGGCGGTTATGCCAATGCGGCCGAGCTGACGGCCGGCCTGCGCGGCCTTGGCGATTTCGAGATTTCCGTCTCCGCCTATCCGGAAAAGCACCCGCAGAGCCCCGACGTTGCCGCCGATGTCGATATGCTGAAGCGCAAGGTGGATGCGGGTGCGACGCGCGCGCTGACCCAGTTCTTCTTCGAAAACGACGATTTCGAGCGGTATCTGGAGCGTGTGCGCAAGGCCGGCATCGGCATTCCCGTGGTGCCGGGCATCCTGCCGGTGCACAATCTCGGTCAGGTCCAGAAGTTCGCCGGCCTCTGTGGTGCAAGCGTGCCCGGCTGGCTCGCCGATCGTCTCGGGCCCTATGACGACCGGCCGCAGGAACGCGCCGCCGTCGCCGTCGAGCTTGCGATCCGCCAGGTGGAAGACCTTATCGCCCGCGGCATTTCGGAGTTCCATTTCTATACGATGAACCGCGCCGCCATGGTCTCGGCCGTCTGCGATGGCGTCGGTTTCGCCCGGAGCGACCGGCAGCCGGTAACGGGCGCTGCCGCCTGAGGCTTTCTCGAAGCCACAAATGAAAATGCATGGCGCCGTCTCCGGGGCCATGCATTTCTTTGATAGGTTCGGCAGGGTTTGTTGCTTTTGTCCCTGACCTCTCTGACTGCGCTTGGGTCGCCTAGATGAAAATCATGGTGGCGACGAAGAGGAACGCTGCACCGATCATCAGAACATTCAAGGAATGTGTGAGTCCCATGGCTGACCTCCTTGCGTTGACGGTCCAATATTACGACCGAAAAAAGCGTGTTGGAAAGGCATTTTGTTGCTGCGTTGCAACATCCGGGCTGCGCCGGACGTTTATACACAGAGCTAACCTGCTGAATTTTCTCCTTTATTGTGTGTGCCACAAAAAATTCACAATCCTTACCGGATGACGAGTGTCGACAGTGTTCATTTACCATAATGGTGCAGGCCGGCGTCGCGATCCGGGCAGTTTAACGAAACGGTCGGGATAATCGTTTGTTCCCCCAAGAGGTGAGTCGCTAGCGGCCACGCAGGTGTGCGATGGCGCGGCCGTCCAGCACCACCAGGCCGAAAAGGACGAGCGCCATGCCGAGAATACCCAGCGGCGTCAGCGTTTCGCCGAGGAAGAGCATGCCGGCGATGATGGCGCTGGGCGGCACGAGCAGGGTCACGAGCGAGGTGTTGGTGGCGCCCGCCGCCGCCATGATCCGGAAGAACAGGATATAGCCGTAGGCCGTGGAGATCAGCGCCAGGGCAAGCACTGCCAGGATCGCCGACAGCGGCGGCAGGGGAAGCTGCCAGGGCGTGTCGAGCGCGAAGGAGACGGGCAGCATCAACAGCGTGGAGGCCGTCATCTGGCCGGCGGCGATGACCGGCGGGGCGGTGCCGCGGAAGCGTTTGCCATAGGTTGCGGCAAAGCCGTAGGACACGGCGGCCAGCACGGGCAGCAGAACCGCCCAGAGCGGCGGGCCACCGTCGCCGGTGAAAGGGGCGAGGGCGCGCGGGCCGATCAGCACGGCGGTGCCGACAAGGCCGATCAGGCAGCCGGCGATCTTTTCCGAGGAAAGCTTTTCATCCGCCGTGAACCGATTGGCGATAAGCACGGTGAAGATCGGCGTCGTCGCATTGAGGATCGAGGCGAGGCCGGCGCCGATCTGCGTCTGGCCGAGGAAGATCAGCATATGCGGCACGGCATTGTTGATGAGGCCGAGCAGCAGGAATTCGCGCCAGCGGATCCGCAGCGTCTCATAGATGCCGAAACGGCCGGCGACATAGACGTGCAGCGCGACGGCGGCGATGCCGACACGCAGCAGAACGAGCGTTGCCGGTGGCACATGGCCGACGGCGACGCGGGCGAAGAAGAAGGAGCCGCCCCAGATCATGCCGAGCAGCGCCAGCAGACCCCAAGTCTGCGCGTTCATGCGGGCCGGTGCCGTCACCGTGTTGTTCATCGTTCCCCTCCAAGGCATGCGCCAACGAAAAGAGCGGCCGCCGGTTGGACCGTGCTGCCGCCCTCAGTCTCGTCGCTTTCATAGCACCGGGGCGGAGAACCGCCACCCGATTTCCGTCAGAGGGCCGACAGTAGCGCCTGCGTCGCCCAGCCATCGGCGGGAAGGCCGAGCTTCTGCTGTTCCTTCTGGATGGCCGCGCGCGTGCCGGAGCCCAGAATGCCGTCGATCTTGCCGACGTCATGGCCCAGCGCGTTCAGCTTGGTCTGCAGCTGCTTCATGGCCTCTTCCGACAGGCCTTCCTCCGGGTTGCCGCGCTCGTAGGGCGGGGCGCCGGCGAGGCGGGTCGCGAAATAGGCGGCCGATGTCGTGTAGATGAACGACTGGTTCCATTCGAGATAGATGTTGAAGTTCGGATAGGTCATGAAGGCCGGGCCCTTGCGGCCCTGCGGCAGAACCACCGAGGCTTCGAGATTGCCGAAGGACGTGTCGCCGTCACGCGGCTTGACGCCGAGCGCAAACCAGTCAGCCGCCTTCATGCCCGGCTGCAGGCCGGTCTTTTCGAAGGGCAGGGTGTCGGGGACGGAGATTTCCTGGATCCACGGCTGTCCCTTGGTGAAGCCAAGGCTCTGGATGAATTTCGCCGCCGTGAGGATGGCATCCGGCGAACTCTGCTTGACATTGATGTGGCCGTCGCCGTCGCCATCGACGCCATAGGCGATGATGTCGCGCGGCAGCATCTGCACCTGGCCGATTTCACCGGCCCAGGCGCCCGTCGTGCCGTTCGGGTCAAGGTCGCCATGGCCGACCATCTCGATGGCGGCCAGCAGTTGCGGGCGGAAAATTTCCGGGCGGCGGCAGTCGTGGGCGAGTGTCACCAGCGCATTGCGCGTAAGGAAATCACCCTGTACGGCGCCGAAGTCGGTTTCCATCGCCCAGAAGGCGGCGATGACGGGACCGGGCACGCCGAATTCCTGCTCGGCGCGGCCGAAGACATCCGACAGGTCCTTCAGCTTCTTGCGGCCGATATCGAGGCGCGCCTGGCTCACCGTGCGCTTGGAGAATTCAAGAAATGTCTGGCGGAAGACGCCCTGGGCACGGTCGCGCGACAGGACCTTCGAGTCGATCGCCGCACCGGCCAGTGCGCGGTCGGCCACATCGGCGGAAACGCCGAGCGTCTGCGCCTCGGCCTTCACACCCTGAAGAAAGATGCTCAGATCGCCACCGCAGGCCGGCGCCGTCGCGCTTGCCGTCTGGGCATGCGCGGTGCCGGCAAAAAGAAGGGCCGTGAGGCCAGCCGCAAGTGTCGTCTTCAGGTTCAGCCGCATCTCGATGCTCCCTAGGGTCCGTCGCCCTGCTGTCTTGGATCTGCCGCCATCCCCGCGATACTGCGGATGTGACGGGCTCTGATGTCCGGCTGTCTCAAATGAATGTGACGGAAGCAA
Source organism: Shinella sp. M31 (assembly GCF_049199205.1). NCBI lineage: Bacteria > Pseudomonadati > Pseudomonadota > Alphaproteobacteria > Hyphomicrobiales > Rhizobiaceae > Shinella > Shinella sp. M31. The sequence goes on from NZ_JBLZPH010000159.1 coordinate 23,417, forward strand.
GAAGAAAAAGGCAACCGCAGCGCGCAGTTACCTTTTTTACGACATTGTGCCCCGCTCAATGGGTGACCGAGGCCACCCACTTGTTCCAGTTCTTGGCCGAGCCGGCAAAGACGTTGATGTCGGTGTTCGTCGTTACGCCCGGCACGACGCCCGTCGAGGTATATTGCCAGAAGGCCCATTTGCGCGCGGCGTAGATGTTTTCCGGGTGGTTGGCCACCGAGCGCAGCCAGAAGTGATAGCCCTCGAAATGGCCGACGAGGTTGTCGCGGTGGAAATCCACCGTCGTGTAGATGATCGGCCGCTTGCCATAGTGCTTTTCGAGACGATCCATGAAGCGCTGCAACGCGGTGCGCACCTCGTCCGCCGGCGGGCGGATCTTGCAGGTCGGCGAGGCCGGGTTCCATTCCGCATCCAGCACGGGGGGAAGCTGCACGGCCTCCTTCGGCACATTGGCGATGAACCAGTCGGCCTGGGCGTCCGCCGTCGAGCAAAAATAATAGAAGTGATAGGGCGCATGCGCCACGCCGGCGGCATGCGCGCCGCGCCAGTATTCGCCGAAGCGGTCATCGAGCCGGTCCGTGCCCTCGGTCGCCTTCAGGAAGGCGAAGGAGACGCCGCCCTTCTTCACGGTCGGCCAGTCGATATCGCCGTTCCATTTGGAAACGTCGATGCCGTGCACCTGATGGCGATAGGGCGTGCGGGCGCCGAAATCCTGCGGGTCCTTATCCTCGAAACGGGGAGCGACCGAGGCCGTCGACGCGAAATCGTAATCGGTGGTGGAACAGGACGTGGCGAGGAGGGCGAGGGGCAGCAAAGCCAGAATGTGCCGACGCATGGAGGTCCCGTTGTTCGCGCGATTGCCAATCCTGCCTCGAACGAAGCGGGCCGTAAAGGGGAGCGCGCGAGACAGGTCCTCGACCTATCGCGGATTTCCGTAAAATTATGGTTAGCGGGCGGTTAAGCCGCGCAATGTGACGATGCATGGAGCGAGAAACGGGCGGCGCGAACGCCGCCCGCGGTCCGCCGCATCAGAATTTCATGCTGACGCCGAGCATGATCGAGTGCGAATCGAGGTCGCCGTCCCGGCCGGCAGCCTGGAAGATGTCCGAGCTGCGATAGTCCGTGTAGCGATATTCGAGACGGCCCGCCATGTTGTCTGTGAAGGCCTGTTCGACACCGGCGCCGACAGTCCAGCCGTGCGACGTGTCTTTTTCCTTCACGCCGGTCGTGACGTTTTCGAGCGCCGCGTTGGTAAAGGCCCAGCCGCCCGTGCCGTAGATCAGGGTGCGGTCGAAGGCATAGCCGAGACGCGCACGTACCGACCCGCCCCAATTCGTTTCCGCCTCATAGGTCGTGCCACCCGAGGTGAAGCGATCGTTGTTGAAGTCGTGTTTCACGTCGGCTTCGATACCGTAGACCCAGCCATCGTTGAAGAAGTTGTACCCGGCGAAGGCGCCGAGCGCGAAACCGCCGATGCGCTGGTCGATGGCCGGCGCCGGGCCGTCGGAATTGACGCCGGTCCAGGCATAGCCGGTGTTCACACCGACATAGAAGCCGCCCCAGTCATAGACGCCGGGCACCGTCTCGACGATCGGCGTCTCAACGGGTGGCTCGGCGACCGTCATGTCCGCAGCGAATGCCGGCAGGGTACCGGCAAGGATGAGGATGCCGGCGGTACCTGAAATGATCGATTTCATGTGATGGTCCTTTTCACTCGATACCCGCGCAAAGCCCCGCACGCGAGTGACAACAGGTCTCAAACGCAAAAAGCCGCCGCGTGTTCCATAGAAAAAGCACCCGTGGAATCTGGCCGGCGGATGCAACTTTCGTTTAACACTCTGTCATTCTTTGTCGGCTAGAAACATCGCGGGGCCGATGACGGCTTCGACGCACCCTGTTGTCATGATAACAACGGTTTAGGGTTACATGATGTTGAGAACCTTGTTGCCGAGGATCGAGCAGCGCTATGCGCTTGCGGGGTCCGTCTTCGGAGCTTTCCTGCCCACTCTCTGCTTTGCCGCCGACCAGCTCTTGCGTGACGAGACGCAGGCGAGCCTTTTCAGTTTTTCCGCCCCCGCGCTGACGGCGCTGGCCCTCATGCCGGTGTTTTTCGGCGTCGGCTTTTACCAGATCGGCCGCTCCAAGGCGCAACTCATCGACGAGCTTGCCCAGCGGCGCCAGACGGAGGAGCGGCTCTCGTACGATGTCTATCACGACCGGCTGACCGGGCTTGCCAACCGATTCTGCCTGGAGCGCGACATCCAGGCGGCGGTAGAGAACGGGGATGAGGATACACGGCCGGCGCTATTGCTCATCGATCTCGACCGGTTCAAATTCGTCAATGACAGCCTGGGCCACGATGCCGGTGATGCCTTGCTGGCAGCGATTGCCGGGCGGTTGCGGCGCGCGCTGGCCGATACGGCGCATGTCTATCGTCTCGGCGGCGACGAGTTCGTGGTGACGATTGCCGGCAATCCCTCCGAGGGCAAGATCGAGAATGTCTGCCGTACGATCTGCGCGCTCTTCGAGGAACCGTTCGACCTGAAGCGCAACCGCGTCGCCAGCGGCTGCAGCATCGGCGTGACCTTCATGGAGCCCGGCGACACCTCCATGTCCGAGCTTCTGAAGCGCGCGGATGTCGCGCTCTACGAAGCCAAAGAAGCCCACGGTAGCGGCTTCCGCTTCTTCGATGCCGATCTGGCTGCTGGTGTGCTCGCGCGAGCGGAAATCGAATACGATCTTGCCAAGGCGCTCGAGGCGCAGGAGTTTTTCCTTGAATACCAGCCGATCGTCGGCGTCGAGAGCCGTGCCGTGCGCTCTTTCGAGGCCTTGCTGCGGTGGCGCCATCCCGAAAAGGGATTGCTCATGCCGTCTGTCTTCATTCCCGTTGCCGAAAAGACCGGGCTCATTCTTCCACTGGGAAACTGGGTTATTCGGGAGGCTTGCCATGAGGCGGCGAACTGGCCGGCACCCGCGGGCGTTGCCGTTAATGTCGTGGGCGACCAGTTCAAGGATCGCGCCTTTGTCGACACTGTGAAGCAGTGCCTGGCCGAAAGCGGTCTGGCGCCGGGGCGCCTGACGATCGAGGTGACCGAGGCGGTTTTCTCCGTCGACGAGACCGTCATCAGAGAACGCCTCTGCGAATTGCGCGACCACGGTGTGCGTGTTGCGCTCGACGATTTCGGCGTCGGCTTCTCCTCGATCAACAATCTGCGGGCATTTCCCATCGACCAGCTGAAGATCGACCGCTCCTTCGCGCGGACGATGATGGAGAGCAAGCGCGATGCCGAGCTTGTCGATATCATCCTGAAGCTCGGCCAGACCTTTCAGGTGGCGACGACGGTGGAGGGGATCGAATCCGAAGGCCAGCTCGATTTCATCCGCCAGCGCGGCGCGTCCGAGGCCCAGGGTTTCCTGATTTCCGCGCCGGTCGGGGCCGGGGACGTGCGGCGTCTTCTGCAAAAAACGGAGAGCCGGCTTTCCGCCTGAGGTGCAAAAAGCCTTTTCATGACAGCCAAATCCTGATTGTCTCAGGGTTCGACGGAGGGGCCTCGATGAGACGATTCTACAGGCTGGCCGCCTGGGTGCTTTCGCTTCTGGCGCTTGCCATGGTGGTGGCGGCGAGCTGGCTTATCGTATCGCCGCCCGCGCTGCTGAGCGTCGGCTCCGGCTATGCCGCCAAGATCGTCTGCTCCAGCGTCTTCGTTTCCGGCCGCGACCCGGACCGGGTACTCGCCGAGGACGTGCAGGCGCCAGGCCATCCGCTGCTGAAGCTGATGCGGCAGGATGTCGATTTTACCGAAAAGACCGTGACGACCCATCTCCTGGGGATTTTTGCGCCCGGATATGCCGCCTGGCATGAGGGCTTCGGGTGCTCCAGCGTGCCGGACGGGGATTTCCGCGCCGCGCAGCAGGCGGTTTCCGACATCCGCCTGCCGCCGATCCCGGCGGGTGATCCCGCGACCGCCTGGCCAGACGGCGAGGGCGTGACGACGGATACGACGATCGCCGCCTTGCTGGCGGATGCCACCTTGACCGGTCCCGGCATGCGCGCGACCGTCATCGTGCAGGATGGCCGTATCGTCGCGGAGGCCTATGGCGACGGGTTCAATGCCGCCACACCGTTGCTCGGCTGGTCGATGACCAAGTCGGTCAATGCCGCCCTGATGGGCCGGCTGATGCTGGTGGGGGCGCTTTCGCCGCAACTCAACAACCTCTTCCCGGAATGGCGCGGCGACGCGCGCGCCACCATCACACTCGGCCAATTGCTCGCCATGGAAAGCGGGCTCGCCTTCAACGAGGACTATGGCGACGTCGCCGATGTCACGCGCATGCTCTATCTCGAGCCCGACATGACACGCTTCGTATTGTCGCTGCCGCTGGAGGCCAATCCGGGTGAACGGTTCAACTATTCGAGCGGCACGGCTCTGCTGCTGTCGCGTCTATGGATGAGCGCGCTTCCGGGCCGCAGCCAGGCCTTGTCCTTCCCCTCGAAAGCCCTGTTCGGTCCGCTCGGAATGGCGAGTGCCGTGCTGGAGCCGGATGAAACCGGCATTTTCGTCGGCTCGTCCTACATGTATGCGACGGCGCGCGATTGGGCGCGGTTCTCGTTGCTGCTGCTGAATGACGGCGTATGGAAGGGCAGTCGTCTGCTGCCGGAAGGCTTCGTCGCGGCCATGGGCACGCCGAACAAGACGTCCGAGGGGACCTACAGCCAGATGCAGACCCGGCTCAAGGGGCCGGGTCCAAAGAGCGATGCGGAGCACGGGCTGCCGGCCGATACGTTCTGGCTGCGCGGGCATGACGGCCAGTCGGTCGCCATCATTCCCTCCCGGAAGCTTGCGGTCATCAGACTGGGGCTGACGCCTTCGAAGCTCGGTTACGAGCCCCAGCTCTTGATCAAGCGCATCCTCGATATCGTGGATGCGAAGGCGGGAACGGCTCAGGCGCCGACCTGAGCGATCCAGTCGTTGAGATTGTAAGTGTTCGAAATGCGGGCGACCTTGCCGTCGCGTATTTCGAAGAAGGCGCCGGCCGGCAGCACATAGGTCTGGCCGTTCGCCTCCGGCAGGCCCTCGTCGGTGGCGAGATACTGGCCGTTGACGACGAATTCCGCCGCACCGCGCCGGCCGTCGTCGCTCGACATGATGACGATGTCGGTCAGCGTCTCGCGATAGCTTCGGTTCATATGCGCCATGAAAGTGCGGAAGGCATCCTTGCCGACCTGGCGACCGCCCTGGTTGATGTCGTGGATGACATCGTCATGCAAGAGATCGAAGAAGGTCTCCATATCCTGCCTGTTGAAAGCATCGTAATAGGCGCGGATCGTCTCTTTTGCTGGCATGTCATCCCTCATATCGTTGTCGCGTGGGTAAACCCATGCGCCTTATAACATTGTTCAAACCGTTGGGAACGTTCACGGATCATGCAGATCAAGATTGTCCAGGGAAAGGCCGTGACGCCTTATATCGCCGATCTCGCGGGCCTGCGCACCATCGTCTTCCGCGCCTTTCCCTATCTCTACGAGGGCAGCGAGGACTACGAGGCCTCCTATCTCGCGACCTATGCGCAATCGCCCGAAAGCCTGTTCGTGCTGGCGCTGGATGGCGAGACGATCGTCGGGGCCTCGACGGGCGTGCCGATGCCGGATGCCTCCGATGTGTTCAAGGCGCCGTTCGTGGCCGTGGGCATCGATCCGCAAAAGGTCTTCTATTTCGGCGAGTCCGTTTTGCTGCCGAGCTATAGGGGCAGGGGGCTCGGCGTGCGTTTCTTCGAGGAGCGCGAAGCCTATGCCCGCCGGCTCGGCCGGTTCGACTGGTGCGCGTTCTGCGCCGTCGAGCGCCCGAGCGATCACCCACTGCGTCCGGCCGATTATGTGCCGCTCGACGATTTCTGGGGAAAGCGCGGCTACTCGCACCGTGCGAATCTACGCATGATGCTGGCTTGGCAGGATATCGGGGAAGCTGGCGAACCGGAAAAACCGATGTCGTTCTGGCTGAAGCCGGCCCGGTAAATGCGTTCAGACGAAGACCGACTTAACGCAGGCCGGTCTCGTCGAGCAGGCCCTTGCGCTTGGCATGGTAGTAGTAGCCGGCGGCGTAGAGGCGCACGGCGCCGTCGTTCTTGTCGTCGGCCACCATCCAGGCGCCACGCAGATACTTGCCGGCATATTTGATGTTGGTCTCGGCGTCAAACAGGCCTTCGGCCGGGCCTTCGTAGCCCATGCTCCTGGCGGTCGAATACTTGATCTGCATCAGGCCATAGTGGCCGCGGTTGAACGCACGCGGATTGTAGGTGCTTTCGCGCTTCACCACGCGATGCAGCAGCGATTCCGGAATGCCGTAGAGGTTTGCATATTTCGTGATCAGCGCGTCGATCGGCGTGCCGGATTTCTTGAAGGGCTGATTAACCTGCGGAACGACCAGACGCGTTTCCGTCGTCAGAACCGCATTGCTGATCGTGGCGGGCTTGGCCATCGGCACGATCTTGTGGGTGGCGACGAGCTGTTCGAGACCTTCCGGTTCGCCGCTGTCAAAGCCCGGCTCCATGACCGAGACGCCGATCACGGTGTCATAGGTCTGTGTGGCCGCCATATCGGCGCTCGCCACTTCGACCGTATTGCCGGCCAGGGCCGCGGTCGCGGCGGCCGCGCCCGTCATACTCCTGGATTCGGCAAGCGCCGAGACCGGAACGGCGCCGGCCGCATCGCCCGCAACGGCAATCGGCGTCGGCAGGGCGGCAGTGGTGTTTTCCGTGCCGGGCTTTGCGGCCGGCAGCGCGGCATAGGCGACTTCGGTCGTCGTGCCGGCGGCGGCGAGGTCCGTGGTCGTCGTGGACGCGGGCTTTATCGTTCGCGCCGCCGTCGCATCGTCGGCAACGCTGGCGCAGCCGCCAAGCGTCACGAGAAGGCCTACGCACGCAAGCGTGGCAAGGCGTGCCGGACGGGAAACGGGGGTATCAGCCATGGTCGTCGCTCTCGGTTTGCTGGGGTGCGAGGCGTCGAAACGCCTCCGCTTTTGCAAATCAACCGGCCGTGGCCGTGCCTCGCTCATAGCCGATCAGGCCGAAACCGGCAACCCGCAGAGTTACCGATGCGTCACGCCGCCGCCCGCTTGAGGCCGGCGGTGAGCAATCCGGCGCCGATCAGGAGCGTGCCGCCGGTACGGTTGACGACCTTCTGGACCGAGGGTTTGCGGATGGTTTTGCGCGCGGCGGACGCGAGAAGCGCGTAGGAAAAGGCGTTCAGCGTGGCAAGCACGAGGAAGGTGATTTCGAAGATCACCATCTGCGGCAGGACAGGCTGCGAAAGATCGAGGAACTGCGGGAGGAAGGCGACGAAGAATACGATGCTCTTCGGATTCAGCGCCGTGACCACATAGGCATGGGCGAAGATGCGGAAGGGTTTTTCCTCCGCAGGCGTTTCCCCCTCCGCTCCGGCTGAGACAGGGGCGCGCCAAAGCTTGATGCCGAGCCAGATGAGATAGGCGGCCCCCACCCATTTCAGCACGGTGAAGATCGCAGCCGACGTGGCGAGCAGCGCGCCAAGCCCAAGCATGGAGGCGGTCATGGCGGTGAAATCGCCGAGCGCCACACCGGCGACCGTCGCGCCGGCGGTCTTGCGGCCATGGCCGAGCGCATAGGAGATGACGAGCAGGATCGTTGGGCCGGGAATGGCCAGCATGACGGCAGATGCGGCGGCGAAGGCAAGCCAATGTTCGAAGGACATGAAAAACTCCCCGGATCGAGATCGATCCGGGGAGCAAGCCATTCCTGATTTTCGGCGTCAAGCGGGTTTTAGGCTGCCGGCTTCCACTTCTGGCCGATCGTGTCCATCACCTCGCCGAACCACTTGGCCGAGGTGTCGAAGTGCTTACCGCCCTTGATGCGCGGGAACTCGATGGTGCGCAGCTTGCCGCCCTGGCCCTCGTCATGGCCGGTGACGCCCGAAACCTTGTTGAGCGCGCTTTCGACGGCAAGGTCGGTCATGCTCTGGATAAGGCGAAGGTCGTCGCGGTTGGCCGGCGCGGAGCGGGCGTAGTAGCCCGATTTCTGCACCATGGAGCGTTCCGCGCCCAGCAGCGCGCCGAACTGCTTGGTGAACCAGTTGCCGACATTGATCGTGTCGATCTTCACGTGGCCGAAGGCATCGCGCTTGACCGTCTCGCCGGCGGCTTCCCGCTCGGCGACGATGGCGTCGAGGCAGGCGCCTTCCGAGACGAAGAGTGTGACGAAGCCGGCGCGATCCATGACGCCCTTCAGGCGCTCGGCCTCGGCTTCCAGGTTGAAATCCAGTTCCGGCAGGTAGAGGCCGTCGATGTTCTTCAACTGCTTGTTCATCATGAAGCCGTCGACATAGTCGTTGCCGTCGGTCTTCTGGATATAGGCGCGCGCGGTGGCGGCGGTGAGCCAACCGCAATGGCGGCCCATCACTTCATGTACCACGAGCGTCTTGGGGGCGGCGCTCTGCTCGTTGCTGACATGGTCGAAGAAGCCGGCGCCGACTTCGGCGGCCGTCCAGGCGCCGAGCGACTGGCGGATCGGCACGACGTCGTTGTCGACCGTCTTCGGCAGGCCGACGACGGTGAGATTGTAGCCATTGGCGCCGAGATAGGCGGCAAGGTCGGCCGCCGTGGTATTGGTGTCGTCGCCGCCGATCGTGTGCAGAATGGTGACGCCGTCCTTGGCGAGCCGCTCGGCCGCGACGCGCAGCGGGTTCTCGCCTTCCTTGACGAGGCCGCGCTTCACGCAGTCGGCGGCATTGGTGAGCTTCACGCGGCTGTTGCCGATCGGCGATCCGCCGTAGCGATGGAGGAGGGGCGCCTTTTCGCGCATCTCCTTGGTGATCTCGATGCGGTCGGCGAGCAGCAGCCCCTGGTAACCGGACCGATAGGCGACGAGTTCGATATCGGGCGCGACGTCGCTATAGCGTTCGATGAGGCCCCCGACAGCGGAAGACAGACAGGGCGCGAGCCCGCCGGCGGTCAGCATTGCGACTTTCTGCTTAGGCATAATTCCTCCTCGGGGATTCCTCAAAACGCGCGCTCTCTCTAGCGGAAATCATACGGCATTTAAATGACGGTGCGACAAGGTTTTCCACCTCTTTGTTGCCGCCCGCGAACGCGGATTGGGCTTATGCACGTTGGCGGGCGACGGGAAAAGCGACAGATTTGGCGAATGTGCTTCTATGTGCCCGTACGGTCACGGATGGGCGACGGTGCGAAGGCTGGTAAAACGGCCGTCCCATCTATTGAGGGGCATCAAAATTTCGTCATACGGACGAAATTCGGCCTCCCTTGCCTTGCTTTCCCTGCAATTGTCTGATCAAGATCACGTTATGTTCCAGAATTCGCCAAGTTGCTTCATCAGTGCCGTGTGGGATCGCCTCGTCGGCATGGTCGCCGATACTGCCAGCAACGTGCTGTCTGGCGTGGTCGAGGCGGTCAGGACCCTTTTCGAAGGGGATCCTGAAACGCGCCGGCAGGTTGCCTTTTCCGTCGCGATGATCGCGCTCTCCGCCAAGATGGCGAAGGCCGACGGCATCGTCACGACGGCGGAAGTGGATGCCTTCAAGGACATCTTCAAATATCCCGACAACCAGGCGGCCAACGTCGCCCGGCTCTATAACCTCGCGCGCCAGGACGTTGCCGGCTACGAGGCCTATGCGGAAAAGATGAAGGCGCTCTGCGTCTCCTGCGAAAAGAACTGCCCGATCCTCGAGGATATCGTCGACGGCCTGTTCCACATTGCCAAGGCCGATGGTCTCATCCACGAAAACGAGATGGCGTTCCTGTCCCGCGTCGCCGAAATCTTCGGCATGGTGGACGAGCGTTTCGAGCAGATCACCGCGCGACACGTCCATGTGAGCGGCCGTGACCCCTACAAGGTGCTGGGCGTCAAGCCAAGCGACGATTTCGCGGATATCCGCAAACGCTATCGCGTGCTTGCCTCCGAACACCATCCTGATAGGTTGGTGGCGCGTGGCGTGCCGGCCGAGTTCCATCAGATTGCGAACGACCGCATGGCCGCGCTCAACGCTGCCTATGAGGCGATCGAGAAGGAACGCTGCGCCGCATGAGCGCATTCACATGTGATTACTCCGGCGCGACATCCGCGCCGTCGCCGAATTTCGGCGAGCGCGCCGGTGGGCGCCTGCCTGATATCATCCTCCTGCACTATACCGGCATGCCGACCGCCGACGCCGCCCTGAAATGGCTCCGTGCGCCGGAAAGCCAGGTCTCCTGCCATTACTTCGTGCATGAGGACGGGCGCGTCGAGCAGTTGGTGCGCGAAGCCGATCGCGCCTGGCATGCCGGCAAGAGCATCTGGAAAGGGGAGGTCGATATCAATTCGGCCTCCATCGGCGTCGAAATCGCCAATCCCGGCCATCCCGGCGGCCTGCCGGATTTCCCCGAAATCCAGATCCAGGCGGTCGTCGAACTGTGTCTCGATTGTGGCCGAAGGTGGAATATCGCCCCCGAGCGGGTGCTGGCGCACAGCGATGTCGCCCCTATTCGCAAGGTCGATCCGGGTGAAAACTTCCCCTGGGACCGCCTGCACAAGGCGGGTGTCGGGCACTGGGTGGAGCCGTCTCCCATTGCAGGCGGGCGCTTCTTCCAGCGGGGGGATGCCGGCCAGCCGGTCGAGGCCATGCAGACGATGCTGTCGCTCTACGGCTATGGCACTGAAATCGATGGGATTTTCACGGAAAAGACCGAAGGCGACGTTGCCGCGTTCCAGCGGCATTTCCGGCCGCAAAAGGTCGATGGCATCGCCGATTTTTCGACTATCGACACGCTGCACCGGCTGCTTTCCGCACTGCCCCGGATCACGACGTAACGGCGCATTCGTTTATTCGAATATTACAGTCTGTAACAGAAGTTTACCATTTCGCCACATCCTTACCCGATTGGGCATGTCTTTTCCGGCTGCGTTCGTTGCAACGCAACATGCGGTCAGGGCCTGATCGCAATCAACAGGGATCACGACGTTAGCGCAGGGTGCGCGGCTTGCTATGCCGGCCCCCAAAGGCTCCGCCTTTGCGCCTTTTGGAGACTGAAACTAGATGAGAAGACTTGTTGCTGCCCTCAGCGCGGCCTGCCTTTGTGTGTCCGTTTTTTCCACCGGCATGGCGCATGCAGCCTCCGACAGAATGCAAACGCAAAGCCCCCGCCTTGCGTTCCAGCCCGTGGCGAAGACCCCGACGAAAGCCAAGACAGTGCAGACGAGCAAGGCCAAGGCTTCCGGCAAAGACACTTCCCGCAAGAGCGTGAGCAAGCGCAACAAGCGCAAGACCGTTATCGACAATGATGGCGTCGTCGTCGGCAAGCTGAAGACCTTCAGCAGCACCGCCGGCTTCCCCAAGGCGGAAAACCCGCTGACGGACGCCGTCCAGTCTGCCGGCTATTCCAGCCTCATCCAGACCTATGCGAAGACCTATGGCGTGCCGGTCGATCTCGCCCATGCCGTCGTGCGCGTGGAAAGCAATTTCAATCCCAAGGCGCGCGGCAGCGCCGGTGAAATCGGCCTCATGCAGATCAAGCCGGCCACGGCGCGCATGATGGGCTACCGCGGCACCGCCAAGGGCCTCTACGATCCCGAAACCAACATCAAGTTCGGCATGAAATATCTCGCCATGGCGCACGATCTCGGCGGCGGCACGACCTGCGGCACCATCCTCAAATACAATGCCGGCCACGGCGCCAAGCGCATGAACCCGGTCTCCAAGCGCTATTGCGGCAAGGTGCAGAGCATCATCGACTGAGGGATACTTCTCGGGCTGGAATCGGAGCCGCGCCATGTTATGCCTGCCGCAACAGCATGAGGTGAGGCATGGTTCGGCATTTCGATTTCGTCGTTGTGGGCAGGGGCATGATGGGGGCGGCCGCGTCGCGCCACCTGGCCCGGACGGGTGCATCCGTGGCGCTCGTCGGCAGGGGAGAGCCGACGGATTGGAAGACCCATGACGGCGTCTTTTCCAGCCATTACGACAGCGGCCGCATCACCCGCACCATCGATGGCGACGCGGACTGGGCGCTGCTCGCAAAACGCTCCATCGCCCGCTACCGCGAGCTCGAAGCCGAAAGCGGTATCGCCTTCTACGGCGAGACGGGCTGCCTGATCACTGGCCGGGCCGGCGGCGATTACATCACCGCCGTGGAAACGGTCGCCAGACACCACAAGCTCGATGCGCCGCTGCTCGACCGCGCCGCGTTGCGGGCGCAGTTTCCCTGGTTTGACCTGCCGGACACGTCGGCCGGCCTGTTCGAAGCGAAGGGCGCGGGCTATATCGATCCGCGCAAACTCGTGGCGGCGCAGATTGCCTGCTTCGAAAAGGCGGGCGGCCTGTCCATTCTCGACGATGCCGTCTCGGTGACCGAGGTTGGGAACCGCGCATCGGTAGCCCTGAAGTCCGGCAACGCCGTGACGGGAGACCGCGTGCTAGTGGCGACCGGCGGGTTTTCGCGGGCGCCGGGTCTGCTGCCCCGGGTGCCGGCACTCGTCGTCAAGGCGCGGACCGTCGTGCTGGCGCAGCTTTCGCCGGAGCAGGCCGAGGCCTATCGCGCCATGCCTTCCTGGATCGACGAGAGCGCCGATCCCTCAGAGCATTTCTATTTCCTGCCGCCGATCGTCTATCCGGATGGCCATGCCTATCTCAAGATCGGCGGCGACCCGACCGACATCGAGATCGCGGACGAGCCGGCGATTGCCGACTGGTTCCGCGGGGAGGGCACGCCCGGCGCGATCAGCCACCTCCGGCGGCTGCTCGCCCGCTCGATCCCCGATCTCAAACCCGTACGCCTCATTTCCGCGCCTTGTGTCACCACCTTCACCGTGCACGGCTATCCCTATGCCGGCTTCATCGAGAGCGACCGCATCGCGCTTTTGACGGGTGGCAACGGGGCGGCGGCGAAGAGTTCGGACGAGATCGGCCGCATCGGCGCCGACCTGGTGATTCGCGGCCATATGGACGAACCGGATTATGTAACCGATTTCGCGGTTCATTTTCGCTGAGGGCTGGTGTTTCATCCCGCCATGGGCTAGTCAGCGCCTGCCAGTTGGCCGGGCAGCCGCGCTCTGCAAGTGCCGAAAGGCCGCAGGGGGAGGAAAGTCCGGGCTCCACGGAAACACGGTGCCGGATAACGTCCGGCGGGGGCGACCCCAGGGAAAGTGCCACAGAAAGCAAACCGCCTTCCTCGGAAGGTAAGGGTGAAAGGGTGGGGTAAGAGCCCACCGCGTTCCTGGCGACAGGGACGGCAAGGTAAACCCCACCGGGAGCAAAACCGAATAGGGATGACGCGAGGCGCGCAAGCGCTTCAGCCCGTTTCCGGGCCGGTCATCCGGGTGGGTTGCAAGAGGCCGGGCGCAAGTCCGGTCCCAGATGAATGGCTGCCACGTTCCGGCGCAAGCCGGAGCCATACAGAACCCGGCTTACAGGCCAACTGGCAAATTTTCTCCTCTTCCGTTTCAACCTTCTCCTCAACATATTTGAAAAACTCTTCGAGCCCTAAAGGCGTAAGATTATTCCAGAAATTGACATTGAGCTTTTAGTTATATTTAAGGTTGAATTCGGTTCGTTGGGACTCGAAGTTTTTGTTTAGGGGAGACGTGGAATGGCGAATTTTATCGTCAATGACATCTATGGATTTAACTATAAGAACACATATTTTTGGTATGACTACCTGAGTCATGAGGAAAAATATAATTCATCTACGGAGACAAACTTTTATAATGGCAACAATATTCTTTCTTTCCTGGGAAGTGGATTGTCGGTTTCCTCTTCTGGTTATTTCAACGGTGGAAGGGTTGATGCGATATATCTGACGACGTCCTTTAGAAAAGTTTATATTTCTGAAATGGATGTCTCCGCGGCGCTGATTTCATCGCTGGTAAGAAAAAATACTGCAGATTCGATGTCTGAAATTTTCAAGAACATTTTCTCCGGTGACGACGATATCACGCTCGGGCTTGGTTCAGATATCATTGATGCCTTTGGTGGGGATGATGTGATCCGTGGCCGGGGCGGGGATGATACTATTG
>NZ_JBLZPH010000016.1:0-38957 GCF_049199205.1 Shinella sp. M31
GCATTGGTGTGGAAGAACATGATCATGCATCCGGGCTACGGTGTGCTGGCCGATATCAACCGTTCGCTCGGTCTCCAGCCCGTCGATTGGTTTGCGCAATATCCGCTGTTTTCGATCATTATCATCGTCGCCTGGCAATGGCTGCCCTTCGCGACGCTCATCCTGCTCACCGCGCTGCAATCGCTCGACGGCGAGCAGAAGGAAGCGGCCGAGATGGATGGCGCGGGCTTCGTGTCGCGCTTTATCTACCTGACGCTGCCGCATCTCGCCCGCTCGATCACCGTCGTCATCTTGATCCAGACGATCTTCCTGCTCGGCGTCTACGCGGAAATCCTCGTCACCACCAATGGCGGACCGGGCTATGCCTCGACCAACCTGCCGTTCCTGATCTATCGCACCGCGCTCCTCGGCTATGACGTCGGCGGCGCCTCGGCCGGCGGCATCATCGCCGTCATCCTCGCCAATATCGTCGCCTTCTTCCTGATGCGCGCCGTCGGCAAGAACCTCGACAAGTAGGGATAGGAGGAAACCATCATGGCTCGCGCAGTTTCGACACGACGCACTGTCGTCTTCACCATCGCCGCCTGGATCGTCGCGCTAATCATCTTCTTCCCGATCCTCTATACGATCATCACCTCGTTCAAATCCGAGACCGAGGCGATCAAGGGCTTCAACATCATCCCCTCGGGCACGATTGAGAGTTATGCGGCCGTCCAGGCGCAGAGCAACTACTTCAAGTTCTTCCTGAACTCGGTGATCCTGTCGCTGGGCTCGACGCTGCTGGCGCTTTTGATCGCGGTGCCTGCCGCCTGGTCGATGGCGTTTTCGCCGACGGCCAAGACCAAGGACATCCTGATGTGGATGCTGTCGACCAAGATGATGCCGGCCGTTGCCGTGCTCGTGCCGATCTATCTGCTGTTCCGCGACTTCGGCCTGCTCGACAGCCGCATCGGGCTCACCGTCATGCTGACCATGATCAATCTGCCGATCGTGATCTGGATGCTCTATACCTACTTCCGGGAAATCCCCGGCGAGATCCTGGAGGCCGCGCGCATGGATGGCGCGTCGCTGTGGGGCGAGATCGTCTATGTGCTGACCCCGATGGCGGTGCCGGGCATCGCATCCACCATGCTGCTCAACATCATCCTGGCCTGGAACGAGGCGTTCTGGACGATACGGCTCACGACGACCAATGCCGCACCGCTGACGGCCTTCATCGCCTCGTTCTCCAGTCCGCAAGGGTTGTTCTGGGCGAAGCTTTCGGCCGCCTCGACGCTCGCCATCGCGCCCATTCTCATCATGGGGTGGTTCAGCCAGAAACAGCTTGTCCGCGGCCTCACCTTCGGCGCCGTGAAGTAGAAACAGGACGGGGAGGATATCTCATGGGCAAGATCATTCTGAAGAAAGTCAACAAGTCGTTCGGCGCCACGCAGGTCATTCCGGGCATCGACCTGACCATCGAGGACGGCGAGTTCGTCGTCTTCGTCGGCCCGTCCGGCTGCGGCAAGTCCACGCTGCTGCGCCTCATCGCCGGTCTGGAGGATACGACGTCAGGCACAATCGAGATCGACGGCAAGGACGTCACCGGCGCGGCGCCCGCCAAACGCGGGCTTGCCATGGTGTTTCAGTCCTATGCGCTCTATCCGCATATGAGCGTGGCCAAGAACATCGCCTTCCCCTTGAAGATGGCGAAGATGGACCAGGCGGCAATCGATAAAAAGGTGGCGGAAGCGGCTCGCGTGCTCAACCTCACCAACTATCTCGAGCGCCGTCCGGGCCAGCTGTCCGGTGGTCAGCGCCAGCGTGTGGCCATCGGCCGGGCCATCGTGCGCGAGCCCTCGGCCTTCCTGTTCGACGAGCCCTTGTCGAACCTTGACGCGGCGTTGCGCGGCACGATGCGGCTGGAGATCTCCGAACTGCACCATCAGCTGAAGACGACGATGATCTACGTCACCCACGATCAGGTCGAGGCCATGACCATGGCCGACAAAATCGTCGTTCTGAATGCCGGCAATATCGAGCAGGTCGGCTCGCCGCTCGATCTCTACAACAAGCCCGACAACCTGTTCGTCGCCGGCTTCATCGGCTCGCCGCGCATGAACTTCGTCAAGGGCGAGGCGGCGAAACCGTACAATGCGCCGACCGTCGGCATCCGGCCGGAGCATATCAAGCTCTCCAAGGAGAGCGGCAGCTGGAAGGGTGTCGTTGGCGTCGCCGAACATCTCGGCTCCGACACGTTCCTGCATGTCAATGTCGAGGGCATCGGCATGCTCACCGTGCGCGCCGATGGCGACTTCCCCGTCACCCACGGCGATACCGTCTGGCTCACCCCCGACGCAACGCGCATCCATCGGTTCGATGACATGGGACTGGCAATTCGATGAAGAGACTTGAAGGAAAAAGCGCGCTGATCACGGGCTCGGCGCGCGGCATCGGCCGGGCTTTCGCCGAAGCCTATGTGCGGGAGGGGGCGCGGGTTGCGATTGCCGACATCAATCTGGAGCGGGCGAGCGCGACCGCGCAGGAGATCGGCCCGGCCGCCTATGCCGTGCAGATGGATGTGACGCAGCAGGCGTCTATCGACGCAGCCATCGACACTTGCGTGAAGGAGGCCGGCGGCGTCGATATCCTCGTCAACAATGCCGCGCTCTTCGACCTCCAGCCGATCGTCGAGATCACGCGGGAAAGCTACGATCGGCTCTTTTCGATCAATGTCGCGGGCACGCTCTTCACCCTGCAGGCGGCGGCAAAACAGATGATCGCGCAGGGCCGTGGCGGCAAGATCATCAACATGGCAAGCCAGGCGGGGCGGCGCGGCGAGGCGCTGGTCGGCGTCTACTGCGCCACCAAGGCGGCGGTGATCAGCCTTACCCAGTCAGCGGGGCTGAACCTCATAAAGCACGGCATCAACGTCAATGCGATCGCACCCGGCGTGGTCGATGGCGAGCACTGGGACGGCGTGGATGCGCTCTTCGCCAAATATGAAAGCCGGCCGCTCGGGGAAAAGAAGCGGCTCGTCGGTGAAGAAGTGCCCTTCGGACGTATGGGAACGGCCGACGACCTGACGGGCATGGCAATCTTCCTCGCCTCCCAGGAGAGCAATTACATCGTCGCGCAGACCTACAATGTCGACGGCGGCAACTGGATGAGCTGAGCGCGCAGCCGCGCGCCCGGCATAAGCATTTCCAGCAAAAGTGCGAAGCGATTTTCGTCCGGAAATGCGGGAAGAACAAGGAGATAGAGAATTTTCGCGATTCGGAGAAAAGCGGAAATTCTCTGGACCCGGAACAAACCGGAAGGAATGGACCATGACCACGAAACTGTCGCTTGCCACTCTCCCGGCGGTCTCGAAAACCGCAAGCGTTCCGGCCTATGCGCGCGGGAACCTCACGGCGGGCATCGTCCACTTCGGCGTCGGCAATTTCCACCGGGCGCACCAGGCGATCTATCTCGATGACCTCTTCAATCTCGGCCTCGATCATGATTGGGCGCTGATCGGCGCGGGCGTCCTGCCCTCCGACGCCGCCATGCGCGAAAAGCTCGCCGGGCAGGATTTCCTGACGACCGTCGTCGAGCAGGACAACAATCGCTCCGGCGCCCGCGTCACCGGCGCGATGATCGACTATCTCGCGCCCGGCAATGCGGCCGCGACCGTCGCCCAGCTTGCCGATCCCGCCATCCGCATCGTCTCGCTGACCATCACCGAGGGGGGGTATTTCATCAATCCCGCCTCCGGTATCTTCGACCCGGCCCATCCGGCGATCGCTGCCGATGCCGCCAATCCCTCGGAGCCGAAGACCGTCTTCGGCCTCATCCTCGCTGGCCTGAAAGCCCGCAGGGACAAGGGCATCGCGCCCTATACCGTCATGTCCTGCGATAACATTCCGCACAATGGCAAGGTGACGCATGCGGCCGTATCCGGTCTCGCGCGCCTCTCCGATTCCGGTCTTGCCGACTGGATCGACGCCAATGTCGCCTTCCCGAACGGCATGGTCGACCGTATCACGCCGGCGACGGGGCCGCGCGAGATCGGCATCGTCGCGGACGATTACGGCATCGACGATGCCTGGCCGGTGTTCTGCGAAGAGTTCAAGCAATGGGTGCTCGAGGACAACTTCCCCGAGGGCCGTCCGGCTCTGGAAAAGGTCGGTGTGCAGTTCGTGCCCGATGTCGCGCCCTACGAGCATATGAAGATCCGTATCCTCAATGGTGGCCATGCGGCCATCGCCTATCCGGCAGCGCTGCTCGACATCCACTTCGTGCACGAGGCGATGGAGGATCCCGATATCCGCGCCTTCCTCGCCAAGCTGGAACTGGACGAGATCGTGCCGGTCATCCCGCCCGTGCCGAATACGGACCTGCGCGACTATTTCGGCCTGATCGAGCGGCGCTTCTCCAATCCCAAGATCGCCGACACGATCCCGCGCCTGGCGCAGGACGGCTCCAACCGCCAGCCGAAATTCATTCTGCCGTCGACGGCGGACCGGCTTTCGCGCGGCGAGGACGTCACAGGTCTGGCGCTCGTCTCCGCGCTCTGGTGCCATTATCTCGCCGGCACGACGGATAGCGGCAAGGATATCGTCTTCAACGACCCCAATATCGATCGCATTCATGCGGCGGCGGTGGCGGCCAAGGCCGATCCCGAGGCCTTCCTTGAGCTCAAGGATATTTTCGGCGCGGTGGCGGAGTCCGATCTCTTCCGCAAACGCTTCGTCAATGCTTTGACGTCGCTGCAACAGAAGGGCACGCGGGCGACGCTCAGGCTGTATCTGGAAGACAGAATGGTCAATTGAGCAAACCCCAAAATATCGGGGGCTTTCCATCGGGGAGGCCAGACAGTAGGACGGGGGCCTGAACACGGAACGGGACGCCATGGCCGCCACAGCGACTGAATTGGTCATTTTCGATTGCGACGGCGTACTCGTCGACAGCGAGCCGATCTCGCTCGCCGTGCTGGTCGAGGCGCTTGCCGCGGCCGGTGTCGCGATGAGCGAGGAGGAGGCGCATGCGCGCTTCCTTGGCCGCAGCCTGAAAAGCATGTCGGAGATCCTGCACGACGACTATGGCCTGGCGATCGATGCGGCTTTCCTGGAGTCCATGCGAAAGGTGCTTTACGAGCGGTTCCGCGCGGAGTTGCAGCCGATCGATGGCATTGCCGAGACGGTGGACGGGCTTGGCATCGCCCATTGCGTGGCCTCGTCGAGCCAGCCGGAGCGTATCCGGCTGTCGCTTTCCGTGACGGGACTGATCGACCGGTTCGAACCGAATATATTCAGCGCTACCATGGTCTCGCGCGGCAAGCCGGCGCCTGATCTTTTCCTGCACGCCAGCGCGTCGATGGGGGTCGAGCCCGCGCGTTGCGTGGTCGTGGAAGACAGTCCGGCCGGCATCGAGGCGGCGAAATCGGCGGGCATGCGGGTGGTTGCCTTCACCGGCGGCTCGCATGCGCGCACGCCGCGCCATCGCGCCACGCTGCTCGATCTGAAACCCGATGCCCTGTTTGACGACATGCGGGAATTGCTCCAGTTTGTCCGCAACGAAAAGGCCGACGGGAAAGAGCATTGATGCGCGATCTGATCGTTGCGGTGGACATCGGCACGGGCAGTGCCCGCGCCGGCGTGTTCGACCGCAGCGGTGCCCTGTTCGGGCGGGCCGAACAGCCGATCGCCATGCGTCGGCCGAGTGCCGACCGCGCCGAACATGACAGCGAAAACATCTGGGAAGCGGTCTGCACGGCGGTGAAAGCGGCCTGCGCGGTTGCGGGCGTGCCCTCTTCGCGCGTCGCGGCGCTCGGCATCGATGCGACCTGCTCGCTGGTGGTGCGCGACACGGCCGGGGCGCCGCTGGCCGTTTCAGGCGGCGAGGAGGCGCGCTGGGATACGATCGTCTGGCTCGATCACCGCGCCCTGAAGGAAGCCGATCTCTGCACGGCGACGGAGCATCCGCTGCTTGCCCATTCCGGCCGGGTGATGTCGCCGGAAATGGAAATGCCCAAGCTGATGTGGCTGAAGCGCAACCGGCCGGAGGAATGGGCGCGCTGCGGCTATTTCTTCGATCTCGCCGATTTCATCACCTGGCGGGCGACGGGCTCGAATGCCCGCTCGCGCGGGACCTTGAGCGCCAAGTGGAACTACCTTTCGCATGAGGCGCAGCCGTGGAACGAGAGCTTTCTGAAGGCGATCGGCCTTGAGGATATGCAGCAACGCGGCTCCCTTCCGACGGAGACGCTGGCCGTCGGCGAGCCGGTCGGCCGGCTGACGGCGGCGTCGGCGTCGGCGCTGGGGCTCGATACGGACTGCGTCGTCGCGGCGGGGTTGATCGATGCCTATGCCGGCACCTTCGGTGTGCTCGGGCCGTTTGCCGGCGAGCCGGATGCCCTGGAGCGTCAGCTGGCGCTGATCGGTGGCACGTCGAGCTGCATCGTCGCCTTCTCGCGCGAAAAGCGCTTCGGCTTCGGCATGTGGGGGCCGTATTACGAGGCCGTTCTGCCGGGCTGGTGGCTGGTTGAAGGCGGCCAGTCGGCGACCGGCGCACTGCTCGACCATCTCCTGCGCACGCACAGCGCCGGCGGCGAACCCACGGCGGCAAACCATGCCCGCGTCATCGCGCGTATCCGCGAGCTCCAGGCAGAAGAGGGCGAGGATTTTGCCGCACGTCTGCATGTCCTGCCGGATTTCCATGGCAACCGCTCGCCGCTTGCCGACCCGCATGCGCTGGGCGTGATCAGCGGCCTTGCGCTCGACGCCTCCTTCGACGGGCTCTGCCGGCTTTATTGGCGGGCATCAGTGGCGATTGCGCTCGGCATCCGTCACATCCTCGACAAGCTCGGGGAGGGTGGATACCCGCTCGATACACTGCATGTCACCGGCGGCCATGTGCGCAATCCGTTGCTGATGGAGCTTTATCGCGATGTCACGGGTTGCCGGGTCGTCGTGCCGGAGACCAATGACGCAGTGCTGCTCGGCACCGCCATGGTGGCGGCGGTCGCCGGTGGGCTTTATCCAGACCTGCCGGCTGCCGGCGCCGGCATGTATCCCGGGGGCCGCGACTATCACCCAGACCCGGCGCGCAAAGCCGCCTATGACCGCGACTATCGGCGCTTTCTCGCGCTCTATCGACATCGCGCCGAACTCGAAGCGATCGACTGAAAAATATTTTAAAAAAATGTGCAACCGGCCGGAACCTAATTTCGGTTCGCGTGTTTTTCTGGCGTCACCGGTCTGCGCATATCCCCCAAGATGCGAGGCCCTCGACCGGTGATCGACCACGTAACCGTGTCCCCCTCCGGTCCGTGGATACTCAAGCAGCCAGTGCCTTTTTGAAGGCGCTGGCTGTTTTCTTTTGTGCCTATAGCCTTTGTCCGATGCCGAGCCGGACTGCTTCGACTGAAAATGCTCACGGCGGTCTCCAAACATGGAAAAGCAGCGGTGGGCGTGCCGTCCCACCGCTGCCTGCCGCGCCGCCGCTCGCGACTATCCGGGAGCGAGATCAGGCCGCTGCGCGCGTCTGCGGCGTGAAGAGAAGGGCCTGGTTGATCAGGACCTTCACTTGTTCCGGGTTAAAGGGCTTGGAGACGAGGAAGGCCGGCTCCGGCCGTTCGCCGGTCAGAAGCCGTTCCGGATAGGCGGTGATGAAAATGACCGGGATATCGGTGCGCGACAGGATCGTGTTGACCGCGTCGATGCCGGAGGAGCCGTCGGCAAGCCGCACGTCGGCCAGAACGAGGCCGGGCCGGCTGTCGCTCCACAGAAGTTCGGCTTCCGCCTGCGTGCGGGCAATGCCGGTGACGCGATGGCCCATGCCACTGACCATATGGGCGAGGTCGAGTGCGATCAGCGGCTCGTCCTCGATGATCATGATGCCGGTTTCCGCCTGAGCGGCGATTTCCGCGAAGGCCGAATCGAGTAGTTCGCGAATGACGCCGATTTCCGCTTCGAGGATTTCCGCCGTCTTGTCGACGGCAAAACCCTCCACGGTGGCGAGCAGAAGGGCCTGGCGGCCGAGCGGGGGAACACCGGAGAGGTCGAAGGGGGCTTCGGTGCCGGGCTTCAGGGAGCCTGCGCCGCGGCTCATCGAGACGGGGAGGGAGGAGATGATCCGGCTGAGCAATCCGAAAAGCGTCGCCTTGTCGTCGCCGCCTTCCGGCATGGCCGAGGGATCGATAAGAATGGTTTCGAGCGTGGCGGCGACATAGGCGTCGCCAGAGGATTGAGTGCCCGTGAGCGCACGGGCGTAACGGCGCAGGGCGGGAAGATGAGGCCCGATACGGTCGGAAATCGGCATGATGTGTCCCCTGTTTTCGATTTGCTGCAATGGCAGTTGACGATTTGAACGCGGGAACCAAATTTAGGTTCCGGGACAGGGAACTTTTTTTGCTGCGGGGCATTTTCAAGCCGAAATCGACTTGTGGCGCGGTGCAACGATGAAAGTGGCCAAGAGTGAATAGTTTGGACAGTCAAAAGACCGGGAGAAAAGCTCCCAAGAGGGCGGATGATCCCAACGCGCAGATCGCAACGAAGCTGCGCGCTTTCTACCATTCCGTACAGGATGAAACGCTTCCCCAGCGCTTCCTCGATCTTCTCGAAAAATTGGATGCTGTCGAAAACAGTGTTCAGCGGGCTGAGTGAGGACGAGATGGACCAGGGACAGACGACTTTCAAGCGCGAACTTCTGGCAGTCCTGCCAAGCCTGCGCGCCTTCGCCATTTCCCTCATCGGCCGCCACGACCAGGCCGACGATCTCGTTCAGGACACGATCATGAAGGCCTGGGCGAAGCAGGAACAGTTCGAGATGGGCACCAATATGAAGGCCTGGCTCTTCACGATCCTGCGCAACGAGCTCTATAGCAAGATGCGCAAGCGTGGCCGCGAGGTGCAGGACTCTGACGGTCTCTTTACAGAGAACCTAGCACAGCATCCGTCACAGTACGGCTCGCTCGACATGCAGGACTTCAAGAAGGCACTGGAGAAGCTGCCGGACGAACAGCGCGAAGCGATTATTCTCGTCGGTGCGTCGGGCTTTTCCTATGAGGAAGCGGCAGAAATCTGCGGCTGCGCGCTCGGCACCATCAAGAGCCGTGTGAATCGTGCCCGCCAGCGCCTCCAGGAGCTCTTGCAGGTGAGCGGTGAAAGCGACTACGGTCCCGACGCCGTCTCGGCGCCGATCACGTCGCGCGCTTTCGCCTCCTGACGGAATAAACAAAGAGCCGCCCGCCATTATGGCGGGCGCGCCAAAAAACTGAGGGGATTGCGGCGGGAAATGCGTCTGCCGGCCAGGCCGGGACGACGCTAAATCGCTGGCCGAGAGCGTATGAAGGACAATGTTCATCCACTGCCGTCCGATATTGCCACGGTTCTGGGAGCACCAGCCCGGCTGACGGCGCTTGACGCCGCCATGCCGACCTTCACCGGCCCCGATGCGGATTTCGACGATATTGTCGTCCTTGCCTCACAACTGTTCTCCGCGCCGATTGCCCTCGTCACCATTCTTGGCCGGACGGACCAATGGTTCCTCGCCCATGAGGGCACGCGGGAAATCCGCGCACCCTCGGACGATTCCTTCTGTGCACGCATGATCGCGGAGAGTGCCGGCGAAGCGATGGTCGTAGGCGATGCCACGAAGGATCCGCGGTTCGCCGATCTGCCCAGCGTGACTGGCGAGCCCTATCTGCGCTTCTATGCGGGGGCACCGATCATGTCGGATGGCCAGCCGATTGGAACCGTCTGTGTTTTTGATGTTAAGCCGCATGGCAAAACCGCGCCTGAGCTTGTACCGCGCCTGAAACGGCTTGCCTCGCTTGCGACCTCGCTGCTCAAGCTGAAGGAGGAGGCCCGCCGGCGCACGCTGGCGGCGGAAATGCTGTCGCGCGACGAGAAGCGCCACGCGCTGGCGCTCGATGCGGCCAATGTGGCGAGCTGGCTGTGGGATATTCCGTTGGGCGTCGTCTCCGGCAACGAGCCTTTCTACCGCATGCTCGGCATCAAGCCGGCCAAGCCGATGAGCGCGCGAAAGTTTTTTACCGCGGTGCATCCTGCCGACCGCAAGCTCACCATCGACCGCCTGCGCAGTGCGCTGTCGTCCGGCAAGGAATATGACGGGCTGTTTCGCGCCGCCAATTCCGGCCGCTGGCTGCTTGGGCGCGGGCGCGTGCACGAATGGGATGCCCAAGGGCGTCCGACGGTGTTTCTCGGCATCAATGTCGACGTGACCGACGGGCAGCTTGCCTCCGAACGCACGCGTCTGCTGCTGCGCGAGCTGAACCACCGGGTCAAGAACACGCTTGCCATGCTGCAGTCGCTGGCGCGCCAGACATTGCGCCAGACGAGCGATCCGGTCGAGTTCATGGATGCCTTCGCCGGCCGGCTGCAATCGCTCTCCGAGGCGCACGGCCTGCTCTCCGATCACGAATGGGGCGTCATCCATCTGAAGATGCTGCTGCAAAAGCAGATCATGCCCTATGCGATGGATTACGATGCGCAGATCGAAATCCACAAGGACGAGGTCGAACTCGGGCCGGACCAGGCCGTTGGCCTCGGCCTCGTGCTGCATGAGCTCGCCACCAATGCCCGCAAATACGGCGCGCTTTCGGTGCGCAGCGGCAAGGTGGTGATCACGGCTCGTGTCATGAACGAAGAGGGTCAGCGCGTGCTGAACATGACCTGGCACGAGGTCGGCGGACCGCCGGTCGATCGCCCCGGCCGCCGCGGGTTCGGCTCGGTGCTCATCGAGCGTAGCCTTGACAAGATCCTCGGCAGCAGCGTGCATGTCGAGTATCTGCCGAAGGGCGTGACCGCCGTTATCCGGATGCCGCTGTAAAGCGGCACCGCTTTTCATTTCATTATAGATGGATTGGATCAGTCGTCGTCGCGGCGGGATCTTTTCGGCGCGAGCAGGAAGCCCAGCGCAAGCGCGACGCCCGTTGCGGCAAACGGCCGTTTCGTGGCGACGGCGGCAGCGGCGGCCATCATGTCGCGCCGGGCGGCAAGCTGGTCGCGGCGAATGCGCCGCAGTTCCCGTTCCCGCTTGTTGCGTATCGCAACAACGGCAAGCACGATCAGGGCCAGCAGCAGGAAGCCGCCGGCGAGGCTGAAGAGGGCCGGCACAGCACCGTAATGCTCGGAAAGCCAGATAGCCGTCGCGACGATGGCAAGCCCGTATGCGGTCGCAACGAGGGCACCGACGATCAGGCCGGCAATGGCGTTGCGCTTGGCTGCGTCAACGGTCTCGTCTACCCGGTCTGTGACGCGGCTGACGAGGTTTTGCAGGAGGATGGCTCCCAGTGAAAGCATGCCGTTCGTGCTCCGCATGAGGGGCGCTCCATGGCGCCCCAATCTTATCTAGAGATCAATTCCTATCGAGGGATCGATCAGCGCCGCAGCAGGGCGGCGAGCACGAAGCCGGCGGCTGCGGCGATGCCGAGCGTTGCCAGCGGATTGTCCTGCACGGCCTTGCGCGCCTTGCGGCCGCTGTCGCGATAGCGGTCCTGGAAGTCGGCAAGCAGGTCTTCACCGGCCGCGATCATATCGCGGATATCGGTTTCGGCGCGGCCCTTGAGGTCATGAGCGGCATCGCTGACATCCGCCTTCATGGCGCGGGCCTTCTTGCGGATACCGCTGGCGCCGCTGGTGGCATCGTTGGCCAAAACGCGGGCAAGGGCTGCGATCTCGTCGCGCAGCTCGGCGATCTGGTCCTCGACGGCCTGCGCATTGTCCTGCAGTCCGTCGCGGAGGCTCTTCTTGTTGCGGGTCGAAAACAATCCGTTGGCCATGCCGTTTCTCCTTTGCGTGTCGGTCGCGCCATTGCGCGGATCGAACGTCGCTCCACCCCCTTGGCGGAACGGTTTTCCGGACGAAGAACGGGGCTGGCGGCAAAAGGTTCCGCAAGGCGCTGGGAAATCAGGCCGAAGCGGTGTGGGGCAGCACGAAGGGCACGCCGGAGGCCGGCACGCCGTTGATGCGCATGCGGCAGCCGAATACGGCCTCCATGGCATCGTCGGTCATGACCTCGGCAGGCGCACCCGCCCGCTCGACCCGGCCATCCTTCATCATGACCATATGGTCGGCGAACATGGCGGTGAGGTTGAGATCGTGCATGACCGCGATAACCCCGCCGCCGCCTTTGCAATAGCGGCGCGCAAGCGTCATGATGGTGAGCTGGTGGCGGATGTCGAGGGCGGAAACCGGCTCGTCGAGCATCAGGAAACAGGGCTCGCCGTCCAGCACCGGTTCCCAGATCTGAGAGAGAACGCGGGCAAGCTGCACGCGCTGCTGCTCGCCGCCCGAAAGCTCCTGGTAGAAGCGGCCGGCGAAGCCCGAGAGGTCCACGGCGGCCAGCGCCGCGGCCGTGGTGGCCTCGATGCGCTCGGCATGGCGGTTCGGGACTACGGTGAGGCCCATGCGCACGATTTCGCGCACCGTGAAGGGAAAGGCGATGGTGGCGGCTTGTGGCAGCACGGCGCGCTTGACGGCTAGCTGCCAGGGTTCGAGCGTGCCGAGGGCCTGGCCGTTGATCATGATCTCGCCCTTGCTCGGCAGTTCGCCGGCCAGCGCCTTCATGGTCGTCGTCTTGCCCGAGCCGTTGGGGCCGACGATGGCGGTGAGTTCGCCGGCTTTGGCCGTGAGCGAGACGCCGTGGACGATGGTCTTGCCGGACAGGGCGACCGTGAGGTTCTTTGCGGTGATCATGACGTCCCTATCAGCCGTTGCGCGTGCGGTCGCGCAGCAGGACCCAGAGGAAGAAGGGCGCACCGGCGAGTGCGGTGATGATGCCGATCGGCAATTCAGCTGGCGCGACGATGGTGCGCGCCAGCATGTCGGCGCCCAGCATCAGCACGCCGCCGAACAGGGCGGAGGCCGGCAGCAGGTAGCGATGATCCGGGCCTATGACGATGCGCAGGAGATGCGGCACGACGATGCCGACGAAGCCGATGCCGCCGCTGACGGCGACCGAGGCGCCGACCGCACCGGCAACCGCGACGACGGCGATGTATTTCAGCCGCTGCACCTTTACGCCCATATGGAAGGCTGCCGCCTCGCCAAGCGTGATGGCGTTGAGGCCGCGCGACAGGAAGGGTACGACGAGGAGCGCGAGCAGGATGATCGGCCCCGCGGCGAGGAGTTTTGTCCAGGTCATGCCCGAGAGCGAGCCGAGGCTCCAGAAGGTGATGTCGCGCAGCTGCTTGTCGTCGGCCATGTAGATGAGGACGCCCGTCACCGCGCCGGCAAGCGCGGCGATGGCGATGCCGGCGAGCAGCATGGTCGCGACGGAGGTCTGCCCGCCGCGCGTGGCGATGCGATAGAGCAGGAGCGTCGTCAGGAGGCCGCCGATGAAGGCGGCGAGCGGCAGGGCGAAGGCGCCGAGCGCCAGCATCAGACCGGCCGGCAGGCTCGCGCCGAGTACGATCATCAGCACCGCGCCGAGCGCCGAGCCGGAGGAGATGCCGACAAGGCCGGGATCGGCGAGCGGATTGCGGAACAGGCCCTGCATGACGGCGCCGGACATGGCGAGCGCCGCGCCGATCAGGAAACCCAGCAATGCGCGGGGCATGCGGATATCGATGACGATGATGCTGTCGCGCAGGCTGAGCGTCGTCTCTTCCGCGCCGCTGAACAACGCACCGATCACATTGATGGCGGATGCGTCGGAAGCGCCGGTCGCAATCGACAGCGCCAGGGCGACGATCGAGACGAGCACCAGGACGACGAGCGTCAGGCGGGCTATCGCTGTCCGGTCACCGGCCAAAGGGGACTGGGCGGCGCGCATCAGGGAAAAACCGCGCGCGTTATCGCCGCGCACGGCATCATTCAGAGACATTGCCGTAGAGCTCTTTGTTGAGATCGCGGATGGCGGAGGCCGTGCGCGGGCCGAAGCCCAGCAGATGCAGGCTGTTCATGCGCAGGATCGCCTTGTTGGCGGCTGCCGGCGTGACCGAGATGGCGGGATGCGCCAGGATTTCCGCATCGCTGCTGCCGGCGCCGGGGCGGGTCATGACCATGACGACATCGGGCTTGGCCTTGATGATCGCCTCGTCGGTCAGCGGCTTGTAGCCGTCGAACGAGCCTTCCGTCGCATTGATTGCGCCGGCAAGCCCGATGATTCCGTCGGCCGCCGTGTGGTTGCCCGCCGCCATGACGCGGCCGTTCTGGAAGGAGAGGATGAACAGCACGCGCTTGCGCTCTGTCTCCGGCCGCTTGGCAGAGTCAGAAATAGCCGCGTCGAGATCGGCGCCGACCTGTGCTTCCAATTCCCTAGCTTTGTCTTTCACGCCGAGGAATGTGCCGACGACGTCGATCTTCTTCAGGATCGCCGCGCGGTCATAGCCTTCCGGCACGGTCTCGAAGGGAATGCCGGCGCTCTTCAGCACCGCCAGCGTATCCGGCGGGCCGCTGCCCTCGACGGCGAGGATCGCGGTCGGGTTGACGGCGATGACGCCCTCGGGCCACAGCTGGCGCATGTAGCCGACATCCGGCAGTGTTGTCGCCTCCGCGGGGAAGGTGCTGGTGGAATCGCGGGCGACCAGCCGGTCGCCTTCGCCGAGCGCATAGACGATTTCCGTCACCGCACCACCGATTGCCACGAGCCTGGAGCTGTCGACCGTCTGCGCGTCCTCGGCCGCCGCCTTGCGGATGAAGCCGCCAGCGCCGGGTGCGGCGAGCGGCAGGAGCAGCGGGGCGGAGAGGGCGAAGACGGTCAGCGCCACGTCCCACGGACGGGCGCGGCGAAAATCGAAGCTCTTGCTCATGGTCAAATCCTTTTTAGGCAGCGACGCTGTCGGGGCGCGGCAGGCTGTCGAGGATTTCGCGCCAGTCGGCGCGCTCGGTCATGCCTTCCTTCCGCTTGCCGAAGAACTGGACGATCATCTCGCCGCCGGCGTCATAGGCTTCCAGCGAGGTGACGAAACCGTCGACTGTCGGCTTGCGCACAACCCAGCATTCGGCGATGTGATCCATGCGCAGGTGCATGTGGAAAGTCGGGTCCATGACGTTGAGCCACGGGCCCATCGGCTGGATGTTTTTTACGGTGCCGGTGTGGATCTGGATCGTGCCGTGGTTGCCGACAAAGCACATGATCTCGGCATCGCGCTCGGCTGCGCCGCGCAGCAGATCGCCGACGGCATCGGCGCGCACTTCATGGGCAAAATCCTCGCCGACGCTGCGCACGGCATCCTGGCGGGCGATCTTCAGCTTGCGCAGCAGGCCGAAGAACTGGTGCGTATCGGTCATCGCCGCCCAGTTTTCGCGCAATGCCGCGACGTCGACGGGACCGGTTTCCTCGACCTTGGTGGAGAGGACTTCGACGAAATCCTGCGACTGGGCCTCCAGGCGGAAGTCGGCGACGATCGCCTCATAGGTCTCGAGATTGGAGGCGGGGCGCAGGTGCACCTTGTGCACGGCCATGCCGGCCTTGTCGAAGAACTGCAGGCTGCGGCGAACCTGATCGCCATCCGTCTTGGTGACGGCGAAACCATGCGCCCAGGTGCCGGGGAAGATGCGCAGGTCGATGTTTTCGCCAAGCACGATCGAGGCATGTTTGCCTGTGGTGATCTTTTCGAAGACGCCGATCTTCTCGTGCACGACGCTCTCGTTGCGGGTCAGTGCCATGATCTCGCCGAGCGCCGCGGACCGCTCCAAGAAGCGGTTGGCATCGGCATCGATGCGGATCGCCGTCAGGCCGACTTCGGCCGCGACGAGGGCGGCTTCGGAGATGTTGAGCTGGGCGGCGATGTCGCGCTCGCGCATCTTCGGGTTCTCGGCGCGGAAGGCGCGGATTTCGGCGGGGGTCGGTCGGGTCGTTTCCGTCATGGGCTCGGCTTTCGTCGCAATGCTGGGCGCCTTCCCTGACCCAATCTTTTCCGTCGGAAAATTATCCAGGCGGAACAGGGGTTTGCCGGGAAATTGGCGATTACTATCTTGACTTCAATACTCATATTTATCTATGCACGCAATACCGGTGCCTTAAACTCATGTTAAATTCTGCTGACGGTGGCCGGTTGATGATCGTGGCCGTGACCGTCGGCCGGTACCCGAACCGTATACGAACAGGCGACCCCATGACCGCACGCACACTTCTTCTTTCCGCCCTCCTGTCCGTTGCCGCCATTTCCGGCGCTGCCGCCCAGGAGGCGTCAGTCGCCAAGGGGTTGGATGTGGAGCTGAATGCGCTGGCGAGCTCGCAGAAGGGCTGTCTCTTCACCTTCGTCGCCGGCAACGGCCTGGCGCAGGACCTGTCTAAGGTCTCCTTCGAATTCGTGATCTTCAACGACAAGGGCACGGTCGAGCGCCTGGCGCTGCTCGATTTCCGCGACCTGCCGGCCGGCAAGTCCAAGGTCCGCCAGTTCGACGTCCCGGGCATCAAGTGCGAAGGCGTGAGGAACCTGCTGATCAACGATGCGCCGGTCTGCGAGGGGGCCGGGATCGAGAAGGGCCGCTGCATGGATGGCATCGTCACGCGCAGCAAGGCGACGGCCGGTCTCGAAGGCTGATACTCTCGGGTGCAGGACACGCGGAATGCGTAAACGGAATGACGGGTGAGTACGATGTCTGGTAGCAAGTGGCTTTGGCTCGGTGGTGGCGTTCTTTCCCTGCTGGCACACGCAACCGCTGCGGCCATCCTGACCATGTCGCCTGCGCCGGAAGAGGAGCAGGCCCTGATTGCCGGTGGCGTCGTCGCGGAAGTGGCGATGCTCGGCAATGGCGCGTTCGAGGCGGTGGAATCGGGTAATCCCGAGGATGCCATCAAGCCCGAGACGATCGAGCCCGATGTCACCGAGCCCGAGCCGCAGCAAGTGGCGGAAATCCAGCCGACCGAGATCCAGCCCGAGACGACCGAAATTGCGCCTGTCGATCCGGTCGTGGCCGAGCCGGTGCAGGAACTGATCGTGCCCTCCGCCGAGGTCGAGATCGCCGCCGTTCCCGTTCCCGAGATCAAGCCGGAAATCGAGCCGGAACAAGAGATCAAGCCGGTTCCCGAGGTGAAGAAGGAAGAGCCGGTCAAGAAGGTCGAGCGCAGGAAGCCGAAGGAAAAGTCAGTCAGGAAGGCCGGCGAGAAGGGCAAGGCAAAGCAGAACGCCACGCGCGGCGAAGTCGATGGCTCGGCGGATGTGAAGAGCGCAGCCGTCGGCGGGCAGAAGAAGGGCAATTCCTCATCGGCCGGCAATGCCGCCGTCAACAACTATCCGGGCAAGGTGCGTAACAAGATCAATCGCGCCAAGAAGCGTGTTTCCGGCGGCGAGCGCGGCAGCGTGGTGGTGAGCTTCACCGTCAGTTCCGGCGGGCAGGTCAGCGGCATTCGCGTCGCGCGCAGCTCCGGCAGCGCAGCGCTCGACCGGGCGGCCCTCGATTCGGTGCAGCGCGCGGCACCCTTCGCGAAGATTCCGGAGGCTGCCGGGCGCTCGTCCTGGGCCTTCAATGTGCCGATCGTCTTCAACTGAGGCCTTCATTCCCGCTTGGTATCGTCAGGCGGGAATGTTTTGCGCGAAAATATGATTTATATAGTCATGTTTATACTTTACTATGAAATTCATGTTTTGTAGGTTGCAGCCGAACTGAGGCTCCGCCGACGCGGAGTGCCAAAGGGGAATGCTGCATGAATGGAATGACGGCTGGCCGCATCGAAGCGGTCCTGAAAGCGGCGATTGCCGAACGCGACCGGCGGATCGCCGATCTGGAACGTCAGCTCAACGCGCTGAAGAAGCAGATGGCGGCGGCAGCGCAGGACGCGCCCGCGGTCACGGCACCCGTTTACGTGAATGCGGCGCCAGCACCGCGCAGTGTCGAAGTCAGCAAAGTCAAGCGCCGGACCGGCGAAGCGGAGAGGAAGGCAATGCGCGAAAAGCACAGGCAGCAGCAGGCCCGCCGTGAGGCCGAGGCCGAAAAGGTCGACAAGGCAGGGCTCGAGGGGCGCAGCTTCCTCTATGTCGGCGGCCGGGATTGCCAAGTGGCGCATCTGCGCCAGATCGCCAGCTCCTATGGCGCCAACCTCATCCATCACGACGGCGGCCTTCGCGAGGCGGTCTCGCGCATCGACAACGTGCTCCCCTCGGTCGACTGCGTCTTCTGCCCGATCGACTGTATCAGCCATGACGCCTGCATTCGCGTGAAGACGGGCTGCAAGAAGTGGGAAAAGGCCTTCGTGCCGCTGCGCAACGGCAGCAAGTCCTCCTTCGAGCGCGCCCTGCAGAGCATGAGCCAGGGAGACACGGCGCAGTGAGTGACGAAAGACCCGAAGCCTTCATGATGATTGGCCTGCACAAGCTGGCCGCACAGAACGGCGACGGCTTGGTGCCGGAATTGTATGCCCTCCTGACCCGCCGCGCGGACATGCTGGAAAGCGCTGGTGTTACGGAGTTTCCGCTGGCGAGCGTCCGTCCGCCGGCGCGGGCCGCGCGCTTCGAAGGAACGCATGGGCTTGAAGCGCGCAATGACAATGTCGTAGCTTTCCCGGCGCCGCGTCATGTCCGGCGGGATTCCGTCTAACGCAGGGTCTTCCGATGTTCTTCGCCATGAACCGCTTCCGGATCGCCACCGGCCACGAAGAGGCTTTCGAAGCCCTCTGGAAGGGGCGGGATTCGAGCCTGGCCGAGATGCCGGGCTTTCGATCCTTCCACCTGCTACGGGGTGATACCCATGCCGAGGAGGGTTTTACCCTCTTCGCCTCCCATTCGGTCTGGGCGAGCAAGGCCAACTTTGTCGCCTGGACGAAATCGGAGAATTTTCGGCAGGCGCACAAGAATGCCGCCGACAACAGGGCCATCTATCTTGGTCCGCCGAAATTTGAAGGTTTCAGCGTCGTCGAAGGCGCCTGATCGGCTTTTCAGCCATCTTTTTTCGGCAGTAACGGTGCGAGCGCGACCACCAGCCAGCCCGCCATCATGATCAAGCCGCCTGCCGGGGCCGACATCGGGAACAGCCCGTATCCCGTGAAATGGCGTAAGACGAGGTCGCCAGCGAAAAGTGCGGTGCCGATCGCCAGCAAAAGCGCGGCGAAGGGGGCGGCGCGCATCGCCGGCCACGCGGCATGGAGCGCGATCAGCGCCGGCGCATGGGCAAGGCACATGGCGGAGGCGCCTGCCATCAGGCGCGGATCGCTGCCATGGGAGGCCGCAGCCGCGGTGACGACGCCGGTCAGGCCCATCAGGCCGGCGACGAGAAGGCTGGCGGAGCGCAGCGAGAACGACATGAGGCTTCCTATTCCTGGTTCTGTATGTGGTGGGCGAGCCGCGTCACAGGCTCGAGAATGATTTTTCGCAGCCCTTCGCTCGGCACCGTCTCCTGAAGCGCCTGCCCGAAGCACAGCAGCCATTCGTCGCGCTCGGCCGGGCCGATCGGGGCTACGAAATGGCGGCGGCGCAGCATGGGATGGCCGCGCTTTTCCGTGTAGAGCGGCGGGCCGCCGAGCCAGCCCGTCAGATACTCGTAGAGCTTTTCCTCGCTCCCGGAGAGATTCGGCGGGTGGATAGCGCGGCACCGCGCGGCTTCCGGCAACGTATCCATCAGCGCGTAGAAGCGGCGCGTCAGCGCCCGCACGGCCGGGGCGCCGCCGACCGCTTCATAAAGCGTGATGGTCTCGCCCTCCCGGCTGTGGTTCTCGTTCGTATCCGTCATTCTCAAGGTCTTAACGCCGCGCTCCGTCGCAGGCAATGCCGCGCCAGGCTGGTGCGACGAAGCGTGTCAAAGGCAAAGTTTCAGTCTGTTGACAAGAAACCGTCCAGACGGTATGTTTTTTCCATGAGCCAGGCGCATCACCGCAAGAAACACCCCGAAGCCGTCCGCCAGCAATTGCTGGAGGTCGCGGCGAAACTGTCGCTGGAGAAGGGGCCAGGCAGCGTGACGCTCGATGCCGTGTCGCAGGCGGCGGGCGTCAGCAAGGGTGGCTTGCTGCATCATTTTCCCAACAAGCTGTCGCTGCTCGATGGCCTCTTTTCTGACCTCACCGACAAGCTCGATCAGGCGCTGGCGGAGAAGATGCGCGACGACCCCGAGCCGAAGGGGCGCTTTACCCGCGCTTATATTGCGGTCTTCTTCCAGCCCGAGGGCATGGGGGATGGCGAGAAGTGGCAGGTGCTGACGATCGCGCTGATTTCCGAGCGGCATCTGCGCGAACGCTGGCGACAATGGGTGGACCGCCACCTGCAGGAGAACATCGGCACGGACTCGGCGCTCGATGCCTTGCTGGTGCGCTATGCGGTGGATGGTCTCTGGCTTGCCGACCTGCTCGGCTCGCCGACCATGGATGCCGCGACCCGCGCCGCGATGATGGACAAGCTTTTGGCGATCTCGCGCCTCTGACCGGAATTTTTAGGCGCCGCGCGCCGGAGACAGGCCCATGAACCTCACCACCGTCTATGCCGTTCTCGTCGTCGCCATCGTCTTCGAAGTGCTCGGCACCTCCGCCATGCAGGCCGCCCAGCATTTTACGCGCGTCGTGCCGACCACCATGATGGTCGTCTGTTATGCCATCGCCTTTTTCTTCCTGTCGTGGAGCCTGCGCTATGTGCCTGTCGGCATCGCCTATGCGATCTGGAGCGGCCTCGGCATTGTCCTGATCTCGGCCGTCGGTTACTTCGTCTTCGGCCAAAAGCTCGATTTTGCCGCCATCGCCGGTCTCGGGCTGATCATTGCTGGCGTTCTTGTACTGAACCTTTTCTCCAAGTCGACATTTCATTGAAAGAGGCTGGAATCGAAACGGACCCCGCTTGCAAAAATCGGGGCCGGGCCCTATCGATTCCGCCGAATTGAAACCGCTTTCAATTTCACGGCTTCGAGAGGTAAAGACCCATGGCAATCCGCACCATCGTATGGGGTGAGAACATTCACGAGCAGACGAACGAGATCGTCCGCTCGATTTATCCGAACGGCATGCACAACACGATCGCCGACGCGCTCAACAAGGATGCCGCGATCTCGGCGACGACCGCGACGCTTCAAGAGCCGGAACACGGCCTGACGGAAGCGCGTCTTGCCGAGACCGACGTTCTTCTCTGGTGGGGGCACAAGGACCATGGCGCCGTCGATGATGCGGTGGTCGAGCGCGTCGCCGAGCGAGTCTGGGAGGGCATGGGTCTTCTCGTCCTGCATTCCGGCCATTTCTCGAAAATCTTCAAGCGGCTGATGGGCACGCCCTGCGCGCTGAAATGGCGTGAGGCCGGCGAGCGCGAGCGTCTGTGGAACATCAATCCGCGCCATCCCATCACGGAAGGTCTCGGCGACAATTTCGTTCTCGAAAACGAGGAAATGTACGGCGAGCAGTTTTCCGTTCCCGAACCGTTGGAGACGGTGTTCATCTCGTGGTTTGCCGGCGGCGAGGTCTTCCGTTCGGGACTGACCTGGCGGCGCGGCGCGGGCAATATCTTCTATTTCCGTCCCGGCCACGAGACCTATCCGACCTATCACGATGCCAATGTGCAGAAGGTGCTGGTCAACGGCGTGAAATGGGCCTTCAACCCGCAGGGCACCTATACGGCGATCCACGATGCGCCGAACGTCCCGGTCGAACAGGCGCTGGAGCCGATCGTCGAGCGTGGCCCGAGACTTCACCAGGCCGGCGAAGCCGGGTATCGCTGAGGTTTTCATGCGTCTTCTCGTTCTTGGAACCGGCGGCATGGCCAACAGCCATGCCCAGCACTTTGCCGCAATCGACGGCGTCGAACTGGTCGGCGCCGTCGATGTGGACCCGTCGCGCGCGAAGGCCTTTGCCGACAAGCACGGCATTCCCAATGTCTTCACCTCGCTGGAAGAGGCGATCGCTTGGGGCGGTTTCGACGCGGCGACCAATGTGACGCCCGACCGCGCGCACCATCCGACGACGCTGGCGCTGCTGGCGGCAGGCAAGCATGTCATGTGCGAGAAGCCGCTGGCGGAAAACTACGCCAAGGCCGACGAGATGGCGCGGGCCGCCGAGGCTTCCAGTCTCGTCACGATGGTGAACCTCACCTATCGCAACGTCGCGCCCCTACAAAAGGCACGCGAGATGGTGCTGGCCGGCGAAATCGGCCGCGTGCGGCATGTCGAGGCATCCTATTTGCAGAGTTGGCTCGTCTCCAAGGCCTGGGGCAACTGGGCGACGGAGAGCCAGTGGCTCTGGCGGCTCTCCACCAGGCACGGCTCGAACGGCGTGCTGGGCGATGTCGGCATCCATATCCTCGACTTTGCGAGCTATGGCGCGGGCAGCGATGTGGAACATGTCTTCGCCCGGTTGAAAGCCTTCGACAAGGCGCCTGACAACCGCATCGGCGAGTACGACCTCGATGCCAATGACAGCTTCACCATGACCGTCGATTTCGCCAATGGCGCGCTCGGCGTCATCCATTCCAGCCGCTGGGCGACGGGCCACCTCAATGAGCTTCGCCTGCGCATGCACGGCGACAAGGGGGCGCTGGAGGTGATCCATTCGACCGAGGGATCGCAGCTGCGCGGCTGCCTGGGCGAGGATGTCGAAAAGGCCGTCTGGCGCGATCTCGATGCCGGCACGGTGCCGACCAACTATCAGCGCTTCGCGGCGGCCGTCGCCGCCGGCGAACAAGTCGAGCCCGGCTTCCGCCATGCCGCGGAACTGCAAAAGATCCTCGATCTCGCCATCGAGACCGAGAAGGAGCGCCGGGAATTGAAGGTCTGAGCTCAGGCCGGCGCCGGGCCTGTCGAGCCGCGAATGATGAACTCGACGGGCCAGACTTCCTGCAAGGTCTCGGCTGCTTCTCCCTGCAACAGTTGCAAGACCATGTCGCCGATCCGCTCGCCTGCCGCGCGGATCGGCGATTGCGTCGTGGTAACGCCGGGCACGAGATTGTCGGGGCTCAGATAGGGGAAGACGTCGTCATGGGCGATGAGCGAGACGTCCTGCCCGACGGTCAGACCCGCAATGCGGATCGCCCGCATGGCGCCGAGCGCCGACATCATCGAGCCTGCTATGACCGCCGTGGGCGGGGCGGGCAGGGTGAGGAAGGCCTGCATTAGCCGGAAGCCAGTTTCATCCGTGAATTCGCCATGGCCCGTCAGATCGAGGTCGAACGGCAGGCCGCAGCCGGCGAGTGCCGCGCGAAAACCGTCGCTCCGGTCGCGTGCATAGGTGCTGACGGTGTCGCCATTGATCAGTGCGATGCGGCGGTGGCCGAGACCGGCAAGGTGGCGGGTCGCCTTTTCGATGGCGCCGAAATTGTCGATGTCGAGAAAGGCGAAGGGTTTTTTGGCCTCACTGCGTCCGTGTACGACGAAGGGCAGGCCGAGCGTTTGCAGAAGCGCGATGCGGGCATCCGAGCAGGCGGGCGTATGCACGATGACGGCATCCACGCGCTTGCTGGCCGCGAGCCTTCGATAGGCGGCAGCTTCGTCTTCTTCCGTCTCCACGGTCGAGACGAGAATATCGATGCCATCTCGCTGAAGCCGTGTCGAAAGCCCGCCCATGAATTCGCTGGAATGCGGCCCGAACCGCCCACCGCCCTGAAAGACGATGCCGATCGCGCCGGCCCGCCCTGTTGCTAGGCGCTGCGCGCTGATATTCGGCCGATAGCCCAACCGCTCCGCGGCCTCCAGCACGCGCGCCCGCGTCTCGGGCTTCACCTCCGGATATCCGCTCATCGCGCGGCTAACCGTCGTCTGGGACAGGCCGATGCGGGCGGCAAATTCCTTGAGATTCATCCTTCGTCCTTAGCGGTCGGTTCCCGGCCTTTATGAACCGTTGGTGTCGGAGCGGCAAGCGAAGGGCAGAGGGTGCAAATCTTGATGCGAATGACGCAAGGTTTTCTCAAATCGCGACAGAGT
Source organism: Shinella sp. M31 (assembly GCF_049199205.1). Lineage (NCBI taxonomy): Bacteria > Pseudomonadati > Pseudomonadota > Alphaproteobacteria > Hyphomicrobiales > Rhizobiaceae > Shinella > Shinella sp. M31. Next base: position 23,754 of record NZ_JBLZPH010000016.1, read on the forward strand.
TGCATGACCCCGCTTGTATTCTCAATTCAACACGCTAAGATTAATATTATTAATGATTAAGTTGTGTTTCCTGACCGTATTCCACCGGGTGCGCATACGGACTTGAGACGAGCAGGCAAGATTGTGCCTGCGGCATGACATCACTTTCCGGGCGGACGGGCGCGGAAAGCTTTGCGACCATCTTCGGGGGAAGATCATGCAGGCAGGCACGGATGAGCCTGTCGCATCAGGTCCGTCTGTGCGAGCGGATCTGGCGACGGAAGCGGGGCGGGAACCGGCAAGCAGCTGGTTTCGATGGGCGCGGACGGCCCAGCCGGTGCGACGACCTGAATCGCTTCTGGTTTACAGCGCAACTCAAACCGGACGCCGGCCCTCCTATCTTCGTGCGCTGGAGCGGTTGTTCGGTGCCCGATCGGCTGGCCTGGGCAGGATTCTTCTCTCACCCGGCCCCGTACTTTTCCTGATGGTCGAGGAGGCTTTCCTGTCCTATCTCGCCATCTGCCTGTTGCGCGCGGTCGTCGGCAGGCGGACGGCGGGATTGCTTCTGCATCCGCTGCCGCTTGTGGCGTCGAGGCGGTGGCACTACCGGATCAAGCGACGGCTGCTGCACGGGCTCAAGCGGCTGGAGGCGGTTCAGACGCTGACGATCCTTCCCTTCGCGGTCCTTCCCGCCGCCGCTTTTGTGGCAAAGGACTGGATCTACGACATCGAACTCTGGGATCTGACCGATGAAGAGCGCGACGCGGTGGAGCTTCTGCGACGCGAACGGCAACCGGGTGATCGTCTGGTCCTGACTTCCCTTGGCCGGCAAAGCGCGCGCAAGGGGTTTGCGCTGTTCTCCGAAAGTTATGGGGTTTGCGCAGGATTGCGCGATCGTTTCCGCTTCATCGCCTGCGGCCGGGTAGAGCCGGGCCTTGCGCATCGCGCCGACTTGTTCCGGGCGGCGGGGGGAGTGGCGGTCGACCGGGCCCTTTCGGATGCCGAATTGCTCGGCGCCTATGCGGCGAGCGATACGGTCTGGTGCCTCTATCCGCCCTCGGGCGATCACGCCGTCGGCGTTCTTGGGCGCGCGGCGCAGCTGGGCATTCCCGTTGTCGTGCGGGAGGGATCGCTTGCGCACCGCCTTGCCGTCATCGAAAACATTCCACATGTCGCCGCGACGGCCGAGGGCGTCGCTCTGCGCCTCGCCGGTCCGCTGCCGCCGCGGGATGCTGCGCGGGGGCAGCGCATGGCGCAGGATTTCGCGTGCCAAAGCGAGGCCCGGCTACGCAGGGCGCTGGGGCTTGCCGTTAAAAAGCTGCCGGCAGAGGCGTGAGCAAGCTCAGGCGAGACGCCTGCCGTCTTCGCCGATCACCTTCTCGCCGTCCTCCTTCGCGAAGGGGCCTTTATGCGTGTCCGGAAGGATGTCCAGCACCCGTTCCGAAGGCCGGCAGAGCCGTGTGCCCAGCGGCGTTACGACGAAGGGCCGGTTGATGAGGATCGGCTGGGCGATCATGTGGTCCAGAAGGACATCGTCAGACAGGGTAGGGTCGGCAAGGCCGAGCGATGCATAGGGCGTGTCCTTCTCGCGCAGAGCCTCGCGGACGGTCAGTCCCGCCGCGGCGATCATTACCGCCAGTTTCGCCTTGGACGGCGGGTTCGCGAGATAGTCGATGACCTCCGGCTCTATGCCGGCATTGCGGATGAGCGCCAGCGTGTTGCGTGAGGTGCCGCATTTCGGATTGTGATAGATCGTTGCATCCATGGTCGCCGGCCTTTCTCAAGCACTGATGCGGCAAGGCATACGCGTCGTGCGTGGACCGTCAAGCCGCAGCCTGTCTTGACGGCATGCGCCGCCAATAATATAACTTGTTATATAACAAGGAATAAAGTTATGGCGGACGATATTGTAAGGGTGCTCGGCTATCTCTGTCTCGGCAGCCGCCTGAAGCGCATCGGCGAGCAGGTGCAGGCGGATACCCAGCGCATCATGAAGCATATGGACGTGGAGCTGCAGGCGGGACAGTACCCGCTGCTGGCAGCCATCGACCGGCTGGGGCCGCTCTCCGTCGGCGAGCTTTCTGAGGCGCTCGGCGTCACCCAGCCGGGTGTCACGCGCGCGGCGGGCCTGCTGGCCGAGGCGGGTTACCTCACCGCCCGCAAGGAAAAGGACGATCAGCGCATTCGCCGTCTCTCGCTGACGCCGGAAGGGGCAGCGCTGATCGCCCGCTCGAAACAGGAAATCTGGCCGGTGATCGAAGCGGCGGTGCGCGAAATCTGCGATGCCCTCGACGGCAGCCTCCTTGAGCGCCTCGATCAGCTGGAGGACGCCTTGAAGGAAAAACCGCTCCATCGTCGCGCCGGAAAGGCAGAAGGAAACCACCCATGATCACCCTTCTTGACCGCCCGATCTGGAGTGCGCTGACGACCACGCATATGGCCCTGGCCGAAGGTGATGGCCTCGCCCGACGCTATCAGCCGGGGTTCCTGCCCATGGCGGGATTGGCGGTAGACACGCCGCAGGCCGCAACCGATTATGCCGCCCTCGTGCGCCCCGGTGAAACGCTCTATTTTCTCCAGACTGATCCTGTCCTGGCCCCTGCCGGTTTCGAAACCCTCATCGCGACGGAGGCCGTGCAGATGATCGCCCAACAAGTTCCCGCCGCCGCGCCGGACGATGCCATCGTGGCGCTCGGCGCCGAGGATGCCGAGGAGATGCTGGCGCTTGCTACGCTGACCAAGCCCGGCCCCTTCTCGCTGAAATCGCAGGCGCTCGGCCGCTTCTGGGGCGTGCGGGAAAGCGGACGCATCGTCGCCATGGCCGGCGAGCGCATGAAGCAGCCTGACTACACCGAGCTCAGCGGCGTCTGCACCCATCCCGATCACCGTGGGAAGGGCTATGCACGGCGCCTGTCGCTTCATGTCGCCGGGCAGATCGTGGAGGCCGGCGCCCGGCCGTATCTCCACGCCTTTGCCAGCAATACGGCCGCCATCGGTCTTTACGAGACGATCGGCTTTTCGCTGCGCCGGTCCATGCATGTGGCGGCGCTGCGCCGGCCGGACTGACGTTCAGCGCCCTGTCAGCCGCGTGACCGATGTTGCCGCCAATAACGGCAGGATCGCAGATGAACGGTTTTCTCAAAAAGGCGGCGCTTTTCTTCGGCATAGGCGCCGTGGCGATGGGCGGCTATCTCGTGGGCATTCAATTGACGGGCAATTTCGCAGCCGTCGTCCCGGGCGAGGTCTATCGCTCGAACCAGCCGACGGCCGCCGCGATCGCAAGCTATGCCGGACGCTACGGCATCCGCACGATCATCAATCTGCGCGGCCGTCATGAAAAGGAAGCCTGGTACGAGGCGGAAGCGGCGACGGCCAAGCGGCTGGGCATCGGGCTCGTCGATTTCCCGATGGTCGCCGATCAGCGTCTGGACGCGGAGGGTGCCGCACGGCTCGTTGCGATCCTGAAGGATGCGCCGCGCCCGATCCTCATTCATTGCCGGTCGGGTGCCGACCGCACGGGCCTTGCCTCCGTCATTTATCTTGCCAAGGTCGCCAAGGTGGATGAGGAGACGGCCGAGCGGCAGCTTTCCGTGCGCTACGGCCATATCGGCATCCCGCTCCTCTCGCCGACCTATGCCATGGATGAAAGCTGGGAAGCGCTGGAGACCGCCGGAAGCTGAAGCCTTCCGGTCGAAGCGGTTTTTTAAGCGGGAAATCACCCTTCGCCAGAACGATCGGGTCATCGAGATGGATGGCGAAATCGCTTCGCTTTTTCCCGATGCGCCGCTCTGTTATCTTGCCTGCATAGCGATTCGTCGGCGTCGGGCGCAGTGACAGACAACAGAACCGTAGAGACGCGCGATTATTATGTAATCGGCGTCGTAGTTTCCTCCGTGCTCTACAATTGCGTTCTCGCGATGATCAACGCGAACGTAATGCGGCTCGGTTTTGCCCATGTGGCGTTGACGGAAATCCTCATCCTGTTCGGCGGCCTTGTCTTCATCCTGCGCAAGGGGCTATTCGAGGAGGATATCGGCGCCCTTCTCTTCGCGGTCTTCACGCTGGCCATGGCCGCCTATATGTCGGCGGTCAACGGCACGGTTTTCATCGACTATTTCCGCAACGTTCTCATCATCTTCTGTTTCGCCATTCTTGGCACCTGGTCGAACCGCGGCACGGTGCGTACGGCTTTCAAATGGTCGTGCTGGTGCATTCTCGGCGGTCTGCTGATCGAGATCTTTCTGCTCGATCTCTACGGCACGCTGTTCTATCCGATGAGCTACTTCGAAAACACGCGTGGCCTGGAGCAGATCTCCTTCGACGGCAGCAAGCTGTTCCAGAACGTGCTGCGTATCCCCGGCCGATTTTCCTTCGGTATCATCGATCACCGCGCCGCCTCGATCTTTCTGGAGCAGGTGTCGCTCGCCAATTTTTGTGGCGTGCTGCTGATCTTCCTCTCTACGTTCTGGGGCAATCTGAAACGCGGCGAGCGGCTGCTGTTTTTCAGCACGATCGTCCTGATCCTGCTGACCAACGATTCCCGCACCATGCTGATGTTCTCGTTCGTCTGCCTGGCCGGCTACTTCCTCTTTCCGCGCATTCCGACAGCCTGGACGCTCGTCTATATGCCGCTGGTCCTGCTGCTTGGCTTCCTCGTCTATTTCCTGCGGCCGGATGCCAGCGGCGATACGCTGGACGGCCGCGTCGTGCTGACGGTCAAGCATATCCTGGAGACAGACATCTTCGCGGTGCTGGGACTGGAGGCCGCCAAGGCGGCGCAATTCGCCGACAGCGGCTATGTCTATGCCGTTTATGCAGGCACGGTCTTCGGTCTCGTGTTCTTCTGGCTTTTCGTCTGCCTCTTCCCGGCGGGAAAGACCGCAGAGCAGCGCCGGTTTGCGCATTTACTTTCTATTTTTCTTTTCGTGAACATGATGATCGGCGGAAATGCCGTGTTCTCGATCAAGGTGGCAGCGCTGCTCTGGTTCCTGGCCGGTTACCTCAAATTTGCGCCGGGCGGCCGCGAAAGCCGTGACCCCACGCCCGCGTTGCAGGCAGGTGTCACCCCGGTCCGCAAGCAGACATAGGGCCAGGCGGCCGGTGCGTGGCCGCTCAGGATAGGCAATGCTTGTACAGCTCCAGTATCTGCGTGCGATCGCCGCCCTCATGGTGGTGTATTTCCACGCCATTCTCCAGCTTCGTAACGTCCAGCCGGATGCGCTGCTGTCCGGCGCGCTCTTCGGCAAGAGCGGCGTGGACCTGTTTTTCGTGCTGAGCGGCTTCGTCATGTGGATCACCACAGCCGACAAGGCGATCGGCGCACGGGAGTTCTACACCCGCCGTATCATTCGCATCGTGCCCCTCTACTGGGCGCTGTCGCTTTTGGCTGCCGCTGTCGCCCTCATCGTACCGTCGATCCTGAAATCGACGGTTTTCGACCTGCCGCATGTCGTCGCCACGCTGCTTTTCCTGCCTTGGATCAACCCGGCGGACCCGGCGGGTATTATGATCGCACCCGTCATCGTGCCGGGCTGGACGCTGAACTACGAGATGTATTTCTACCTGCTCTTCGGCGCGCTGCTTGGCCTGTCGAAGGCGATCCGTCCCTATGCGCTGGCAGGGCTGCTGCTTGTCATCTTCATTCTCTGCAAGCTTCTGCCGCAGGATGTGACGGCGGCCCGCTTCTACGGTGATTCCGTCATTTTCGAATTCGTTCTGGGTGTTTTTATCGGCAAGCTCTATCTCGACGGCCGGCGCCTGGAAGGAACGGTCGCCTGGCCGATCATCGCTGTTGCCGGTGCGGTCATGGTCTATAACGACTGGATGGAATGGGACGTGCCGCGCCTGTTTTCCGTCGGTCTGCCCGCCGCAATCGTGGTTGCCGCCGTCGCCCTCGTCGATTTCTCGCGCAAGCCGGTGATCGGCTGGCTCAACCATCTCGGGGATGCGTCCTTCAGCCTCTATCTCAGCCATATCTTCGTGCTCGCCGGCGCGCGCATGATTTACGCCAAGCTGCCCTTCGAATGGATGCGCAACGAAGTGCTCTTCGTCCTGCTCTGCCTTGTCGCCTCCTCGGTCGCGGCGGTGCTGCTGCACAATCTCTTTGAAAAGCCCCTCGATCGTTTCCTGCGCAACCGTCGTCGGCCTGCCGTGCATCTGTCACCGACAGGGTCGGCCTGATGCCGTCTGTGCGCTTGTTGTCCGCGGCTGTTTTCGCCGCCCTTGCGGTCGCCGAGCCGTCGCTTGCGGCGGGCGTGTGTTTCAAGGGCGTCAATCTCTCGGGCGCCGAATACGGTGACCGCAACGGCGCTGAGAACATCAATTTCACCTACCCCTCGGAGAAAACCGTCGCCTATTTCGCCGGCAAGGGCATGAACATCGTTCGGCTTCCCTTCTCATGGGATCGTTTGCAGCCGACGCTGACCAGTCCGCTCAGCGCCGTCGAACTCGATCGGTTGAAGGCGGCGGTCAAACGCTTGCGTGATCACGGCATGACGGTACTGCTGGATCCGCACGCGTTCGGTTATTACGACAAGGCCAGGCTCGGGACACCCGAGGTGCCTGCCTTCGCCTTCGCCGATCTCTGGATCCGCCTCGGTGCGGAATTCGCCAATGAAACCGATGTGCTCTTCGGCCTGATGAACGAGCCCTATGACATTCCCGCTTCCGAGTGGCTCGATATGGCGAACGACGCGATCGCCGGCATTCGCAGCGTCGGCGCGCGCAATCTGGTGCTCGTGCCGGGTACGCGCTGGAGCGGCGCCCATGGCTGGCGGGCGGAATATCCCGGCGGTTCGAACGCCGAGGTGATGCGCGGGGTGAAGGACCCGATCGACAACTACGCCTACGAATTCCATCAGTATATGGATGCGGATTCGTCGGGTACGAAAGGCGGCTGCGAAGCGGCGGAGGCCGCCAATGCCGCACTGGTCGATGTCACGGTATGGCTGCGTGAGACCGGCAAGAAGGGGTTTCTCGGCGAATTCGGCGGTTCGCAGGACAAAGCCTGCCTGGTCGGCCTCAAGGCGATGACGGCGACACTGGACGAGAATGCCGATGCATGGCTCGGCTTCAGCTACTGGGCCGCCGGTGAATGGTGGCCGGAAACCGAGATCAACAATGTGCAGCCGACGAAAAAGGGCGACCGCAAGCAGCTGTCGGCCTTGCCGTTGACGCCGGGCAAACGGCCAGACGCAGCGGCCTGTGCGACCGTGCCGCCGGCTTGACGACGCCATATGCCCAAAGGCGCGCGCAGGTTACGCCTCGTTAACCATAAGGCAATAGATTCCGATGCGGATCGCAATCGGCCAAGCCGACGAATCGCATGGGTTTTTTATGAGCCGAGCTGGAAAAAATGACGACCTGAAGGGGCTTCCGGGCAGACGCCGGGGCAGCCCCGTGCTGTCGACGCATCCGGCTTTGCGCCGTGGCTTGGCCACGGATGCTGCGGACCATCTTGATCGGAGAGTTGAAACCTCCACATTGCGCCGGAAAGAGACTTTAGCGGCCGCGCCTTCCGCCGTTGAAGCCGTGCCGTCGCGTAAGGTGCACGAGCCCGTTTCCGAACCCGACGTTGTTTCGGCCGCGCCGGAGCCTGCCGGTGACGTTCCGCTGCTCGATATCGGCACCCTGCTGCGCGCTCTTTGGAGCCATCGGCTGTTGATCCTGGCTCTCACGGCACTTTTTGCCGTGCTCGGTGGCGTGCTGGTGCCGACCATGCCGCGCAAATACACGGCGCAGACCAGCATCTATTTCGATCCCCGGCAGATTGAGCTCAGCGACTCGAGTTCGCAGAGCGGTGCTTCCTCGGAAGTCATCGTGTCGATGATCAACAGCCAGTCGAAAATCCTGACCTCGCCGAAGGCGATCGGCCAGGCCGTCGACAAGTTGAACCTTGCTGACAGCTATCTCTTTTCCAAGATCGCCGGTGATCCGGCCACGCGCAAGGCGGCGATCGTCGCCACATTGCAGCGTTCGGCGACGGTAGCGCTGGAATCCAGTTCCTATGTCGTGACGCTCTCGGTGACGACGGCTGACGGCGGGGTGTCCGCAGAGGTTGCCAACGCCCTTGTCGATGCCTTCCTCGAAGAGGAAAACAACGCCTATTCCTCGATCTACCAACGCACGAATTCTGCCCTCGACAGCCGTCTGCGCGAGCTCAGCGAAGAGGTGCAGAAGGCGGAAGAGGCCGTCGAAAGCTACAAGGCCAGCAACGATATGGTCACGGCCGATGGCAACCTGATCGCCGACAAGCGGCTGGTGCAGCTCAATGAGTTGCTGACCACCGCGCAGAAGGCATCGATCGAGGCCAAGTCGCGGGTGGATGCGGCTGTGAACTTCAAGCTCGAAGACGCAATTTCGACCAGCGGCCAGCAGCAGACATCGGCGGCGCTCACCGATCTTCGCCGGCAATATGCCCAGCAGTCGGCAACCGTCGGCAGTCTCGAAAGCGCGCTCGGTGCCCGCCATCCGCAATTGCTTGCCGCCAAGGCGTCTCTCAAGGGGCTCCAGGCGGAAATCCAGGCCGAGCTGCAGCGCAATCTCGCGCGCGCCCGCTCCGATCTCGCCCAGGCCCAGCAGTCCGAGCAGCAGGTCGCCAAGGAACTCGCCGTCCAGAAATCGCTGCAGAACAACACGCAGCAGCGCCAGGTCGGTCTCAACGATCTCCAGCGCCGCGCGACGGCCGCCCGCGAAATCTACGAAGCCGTGCTGAAGCGCGTGCGCGAGACGAGCGAGGAAAAGAACCTCGCCCGCAGCAATATCCGTGTTCTCTCGGAGGCCTCCATGCCGCAGAAGGCCGATGGTCCCGGCCGCAGCATGCTGCTGGTCGCCGGCCTTGTCGCGGGCGCCATTGCCGGCTTTGGGATTGGCCTCGTCATTGCGCTTGGCCGGACGATGATCCGCAATCCCCGTCTGCGCGCCAATTTCTCGAAGATGACGCGTGAGGCGTGACCGGCTTGCTTTAGGTACCGAAATAAAAAGGGGCGGCCGTCAGGCCGCCCTTTCCGTTTCTGTGCCGGGTGTCAGGCCGCGCGGAAGAGCGCCACTGCATCCTGCCCGGCCGGAAAGCGAAGCGTGCCGCTGGTGTCGTTGACGGCGGTCCAGACGGCTTCGGCGACATCCGTTTCCTTCGTGGTCAGCGCGGGCTCGGCAAACTGCGCGAAGATGGGGGCGGCGAAGTCGGTATAGGCCTCGGGGATCAGGTCCTCGACCTTGACGGAACTGTTCTGCGCGAAACGCGTGGTCGGCGCGTAGCCGGGTTCGACGAGCTTGGCATGGATGCCGAAATGCGCGAGTTCATGGGCGAGCGAGCCGGTGAAACCTTCGATCGCCTGCTTGCTCGCCGTATAGGCGGCGGCGAGCGGCATCGGCGCCAGCGCCACGCTCGAGGTAACGTTGACGATGACGCCCGAACGGCGTGCCCGCATCTGCGGGATAACCGCCTGCACCATGGCCATGGTGCCGAAGGTGTTGGCCTCGAAGACCTTGCGGATATGGGCCATCGGCGTCGCCTCGAAGGCGCCGACGACGCCGATGCCGGCATTGTTGACGAGCGCGTCGATGGGACCGGCGGCGTCGATGGCAGCAGCGATGCTGGCCTCATCCGTCACGTCGAGCGGCAAGATGCGCAGGTTGGACGAGGGCGGCAGGACATCGGCACGCGGCGTGCGCATGGTCGCGATGACGGTCCAGTTCCGTGCGAGGAAGTGGCGGGCCGTTTCGAGGCCGTAGCCGGACGAGGTGCCGGTGATCAGGATGGTTTTCATGGGTTGTCTCCTGTGAAGTGATGCCCCCAATCTACTGCGGCGATGTCGGACTAAATACGATTGATGATCCATATTTTGTTTGCTAACGTCCGGGAATGGTCGATCCGCTCTCTGAAATCATCGGACTGCTCCGTCCCAATGCGGTGTTCACCAAGGGCATCAGCGGGGCAGGGCGCTGGGGTGTGCGTTATACGGATTTCGGCCATCCCAGTTTCGCCATCGTGATCGAGGGCGCCTGCCGCCTCGCTGTGGATGGAGAACCCGAACTGACGCTTCAGGCCGGAGATTTCGTCCTGCTGCCGAAGACGCCGGGGTTTACGATGAGAGGTTTCGAACCTGTCCGGCCGCAGATCATCGATCCGCATGCCGCGGCACGTGCGACCGGCGAAGTCCGCCATGGGCGGCAGGAGGGGCCGCCCGATGTGCGCATTCTCGGCGGCTATTTTGTCTTCGAGGGCGAGGATTCCGGATTGCTGGTCTCGCTCCTGCCGGGGCAGGTGCATGTGCGCGGCGTCGAGCGCCTGTCGATCTTGGTGAGACTGCTCATCGAGGAGGCTGCGTCGGAGCGGCCGGGCCGCGATCTCGTGCTCACCCGGCTGGTCGAAATCGTACTGGTCGAAGCGCTGCGGCTGGTGCCGTCACGGGATGCGCCGGCCGGCCTGCTGCGCGGTCTGGGCGATGCGCGCCTGGCAGAGTCCCTCCGCCAGATGCATGGCGATCCCGCCCGCGCCTGGACGATGGCCGAGCTTGCCAAGGCTTCGGCGCTCTCCCGCTCCTCGTTCTTTGAGCGCTTCTCGCGGCATGTCGGCGTGGCGCCGATGGAGTATCTCATGGGCTGGCGCATGGCGCTTGCCAAAGACCTTCTGCGCCGTCGCAAGGCCGATATAGCCGAGGTTGCGGAACGGGTGGGCTATGGTTCGGCCAGCACCTTCAGCACGGCCTTCACCCGCCATGTCGGCCAGCCGCCCGGGCGCTATGCCAAGCAGGGCTCGCTGCACGCGTGATGCCGGTCAGTCGCCCGCCGCTCGGGCCGCGATGATATCGTGGTCCATCTCCGCCAGCGCCCGGTCGAGATGGCCTTCCAGCACCAGCGTTGCCTCCTCCGGCACCACGGAAATCGGCGGTGCGCCGAACAGGCGGACCTGCTGCGACTGGGCAAGCCCCTCTTCGAGGCCGCGCTGGAGGAGATCGAAATAGCGCGTGCCAGGGCCGGTAATGGCGATCGGCATGTTTTCGTAGAGGCTCACCATGCGCGACAGGCCCTGGCCGAGCGCAAGGCCGGCCTGGCGGAAGGCATATTCCGACATGCGGTGGCCCTGGCGGGCGCGCAGCGCGATCTTGTCCATCTCGGCGAGCGGCACGAATTTCGCCGGGATCGTATCCGGCGGCACTTCGAAGGCGGTGCGCAGGATGCCGTAGAAGCCGGCGGAGGCCTCGATGCAGCCCTGCGCGCCGCAGCGACACAGCTTGCCGTCCGACGCGTTCAGCATATGCCCGAAATTGGGAGCGGTGACGGTCAGCTCGCCCGTCCGCTCGAAACGCGCGATGCCGAGCCCGATGCTATGGCCGAGCGAAAGCGCTGCGACCGCCTGGAGGTTCTTCACGCCGGCCTTCTCCATGCGCAGCGCCATGGCATGGGCGACGAGGAGCGTCTCGTTGCTGATGAGGATTTTCGCCGGCCAGTGCGGTGCGAGCAAGGCGGCGAAATCCACCTGCTGCGATCCGAAGACCGGCGACCAGACGAGTTTGGCCGCCGCCGGATCGACCAGCCCCTTGCTGCTGATGGAGACGACGAGAACCTGTTCCCGCGTGATGCGCGAGCGGGTCACCAGCTTTTCCAGCGCCGCCACGAAGGCGTCCGCGAAGGGTTGGGTGGCGGTGTCGGCGTGGTTGCGCGGTTCCTCGAACCGGTCGAGCAGCGTGCCGCCGTAATCGGCCAGCGAATATTGCACGACGTCGGAGGAGATGCGCACGGTGGCGAGATAGCCCGCATCCCGCCGCTGCCCGAAGATGACACGCGGCCGCCCGCGCGATGCCGGCGCCTGCTGTTCGCGCCGTTCCAGCACCTCGGCCTTTTCGAGTTCCGTCGTGATTGCCGAGATCGTCGCGGAGGAAAGCCCCGTGTGCTGGGAAATATCGGTGTGGGCGAGGGGGCCATGCCGGCGCAGGGAGGCAAGCACGAGCGCACTGTTCTGCTGACGCACAAGCTCTGTGCTCGATTTCATCAGCATCTGTTTAATCCGCTCGCTTTCACAGGCTGCAACCCATGCCCCTCCCAAAGCATCAGTCACGCCGTCATTCAAGGCTTTCGAGCCGTGTTGACAGCCTGGAAAAGTTCTGACATTTATTTTCTCGACTGTCGAGAAAAAAGTCCCGGCATACCGGGAGGGGCATCGAGACAGTGTTATCGTGGCTGGTCGTTGATTGGGCGGGAGGTTCGTCCAGGCGGCCGGTGTTCACTTGGGAGGATAATATGAAGTCCGTTTTGAAGCTGATGGCAGGGGCTGCCGTCATCGTTTCCCTGCATTCCGGCATTGCGCACGCCAAGGATCTCACGGTCGGCGTTTCCTGGTCGAACTTCCAGGAAGAGCGCTGGAAAACCGACGAAGCCGCCATCAAGGCTGCTCTCGAAGCTTCCGGCGACAAGTACATTTCCGCTGACGCCCAGTCGTCTGCCGCCAAGCAGCTGACCGACGTCGAGTCGCTGATTGCCCAGGGCGCCAACGCCATCATCGTTCTCGCCCAGGATTCGGAAGCCATCGGCCCGGCCATCGAAAAGGCTGCCGCCGAAGGCATTCCGGTCGTCGGCTACGACCGCCTGATCGAAAACCCGGCCGCCTTCTACATCACCTTCGACAACAAGGAAGTCGGCCGCATGCAGGCCCGCGAAGTGTTCAAGGTGAAGCCGGAAGGCAACTACGTCTTCATCAAGGGCTCGTCGTCCGATCCGAACGCCGACTTCCTCTTCGCCGGTCAGCAGGAAGTGCTGAAGGAAGCGATCGACGCCGGCAAGATCAAGAACGTCGGTGAAGCCTATACCGACGGCTGGAAGCCGGAAAACGCCCAGAAGAACATGGAGCAGTTCCTGACGGCGAACGACAACAAGGTCGACGCGGTCGTCGCGTCCAACGACGGCACGGCCGGTGGCGCGATCGCCGCACTGACGGCACAGGGCCTCGCCGGCTCCGTCCCGGTCTCCGGCCAGGACGCCGACCACGCCGCGCTGAACCGCGTAGCGCTCGGCACGCAGACGGTGTCCGTCTGGAAGGATAGCCGCGAACTCGGCAAGCGCGCTGCGGAAATCGCGGCGACGCTTGCCAGCGGCAAGACCATGGACGAGATCGAAGGCGTCACCACCTTCAACGGCGGCCCGAAGGGCGTCGAAATGAAGTCGGTCTTCCTCGCACCGCTGCCGATCACCAAGGACAACCTGAACGTCGTCATCGACGCTGGCTGGATCTCCAAGGAAACGGCTTGCCAAGGCGTTGCCGCCGGCTCGGTTGCAGCCTGCAACTGAGTTAGCGACCAACCGGTACTGACCTGACCATCGACAAGCGCCGCAGCGGTTTCCGTTGCGGCGCTTGCGCAAGATGGGCAGCGGGCGGAGGATGATGCGGCGACACATCCTCGAAGCGGGATGAGCAAGTGGGAACCGGTTTTCCGGAACATTCCGCTTCACTCAAAATCCGGGCGCCCGGGCGACACGTTCAACAAAAGTGGGGGAACGGCAAACCATGGCCGACATCACGACGACCGCATCTGCCAATCGCGCGCGATCGGCAAGCGAGAACCCGGTGAAGCGCTTCTTCCGCGCCACCGAAATCGATACGCGCCTGCTCGGCATGGTCGGCGCGCTGCTGATCATCTGGATCGGCTTCAACATCCTGTCCGGCGGCCTGTTCCTCACGCCCCGCAACCTCTGGAACCTCTCCGTCCAGACCGCTTCCGTCGCCGTGATGGCGACCGGCATGGTGCTGGTCATCGTCACGCGCAACATCGATCTCTCCGTCGGCTCCATCCTCGGCTTCGTCGGCATGAGCATGGGCGTGCTGCAGGCGGAACTGCTGCCGCAGCTGCTTGGCTTCAATCATCCGGCGATCTGGGTCGTCACGCTCGTCTGCGGCCTGCTGCTGGGGGCTGCGATCGGCGCGCTGCACGGCTCGATCATCGCCTTCCTCAACGTGCCCTCCTTCATCGTCACGCTCGGCGGCCTGCTCGTCTGGCGCGGCGCCACCTGGTTCGTCACCAGCGGCCGCACCGTCGCCCCCATGGATGCCACTTTCCGCCTGATGGGCGGCGGCACCGAAGGCTCGATCGGCGCGACGGCCAGCTGGATCGTCGGCGCGCTCGCCTGCGCGGCCATCGTCGCGACGATCGCCAATTCCCGCAAGCAGCGCAAACGCTTCGGCTTTCCGCTGCGCCCGATGTGGGCGGAGTATTTCCTTGTCGCCATCGGCTGCGCGCTGGTGCTCGGCGCCGTCCTGATCGTCAATAGCTATCCCTGGCCCGTCGCCATTGCCCGCAAGTTCGCGGATGCCAACGGCATCGCCTGGCCGGACGGCGGCCTGTTCATCCCGCACGGCATTGCCGTACCGGTGCTGATTGCCATCGTCGTCGGCATCGTCATGACCTTTATCTCGACGCGCCTGCGCTTCGGCCGCTACGTTTTCGCGCTCGGCGGTAACCCGGAAGCGGCTGAGCTTGCCGGCATCAAGACCCGCTGGGTCACCGTCAAGATCTTCGCGCTGATGGGCATTCTCTGCGCCATCGCCGCCGCCATTTCCACCGCCCGCCTCAATGCCGCGACCAACGCGCAGGGTGAGCTCGACGAGCTCTACACGATCGCGGCCGCCGTGATCGGCGGCACGTCGCTTGCGGGCGGCATGGGCACAATCGCCGGCGCCATGCTCGGGGCGCTCGTCATGCAATCGCTGCAATCGGGCATGGTGCTGGTCGGCATCGACACCCCGTTCCAGCGCATCGTGGTCGGTATGGTCCTCGTCGTCGCCGTCTGGCTCGACACGGTCTACCGGGCCCGCGCCAAGTAAAAGGAGTTGGACCAATGACGGACACCACCCGTACGCCCCTTGTGGAGCTGAAGAACATCTCCATCTCCTTCGGCGGCATCCATGCCGTGGATAATGCCTCGGTCGATCTCTACCCCGGCGAGGTCGTGGCGCTGCTCGGCCACAACGGCGCCGGCAAGTCGACGCTGATCAAAATCCTCTCCGGCGCCTATAAGCGCGATGGCGGCGAGATCCTGATCAATGGCGAGCCCGCCGATATCAGCAATCCGCGCGACGCCAAGAAATACGGCATCGAGACGATCTACCAGACGCTCGCCGTCGCCGATAACGTCGACGCCGCCGCCAACCTCTATCTCGGCCGCGAACTCAGGACCCCTTGGGGTACGTTGGACGACGTCGCGATGGAGGCCAAGACCCGCGAAGTGATGGGC
>NZ_JBLZPH010000160.1:0-12663 GCF_049199205.1 Shinella sp. M31
TTGCGAGGTTCTGGAGATCGAGCCGGGCAAGGTGCTGACCTATCGCTGGGACCACCCGCACGAGGATCCGGCCTTCGATCTCCGCAGCGTCGTCAGCTTCACGCTGACGCCGACGGCGACGGGCACCCTGTTGCGCATGGAGCAGACGGGCTTCCGCCCGGAACAGAAACAGGCCTTCGGCGGCGCACGCCACGGCTGGCAGGAGAACTTCAACAGTCTCGAACGGGTTCTGGCCGGGCTGGAACAGGAGGAAGCGCCATGAACTGGAACATCCTGATCCGCCAGAGCCACCGCTGGATTTCAATTCTCTTCACACTCGCCGTGCTGGTCAACATCGCGGCGATGACTGGAGGCCAGCCGCCGATCTGGATCGGCCTGCTGGCGCTCTTTCCGCTGATCCTTTTGCTGGTGAGCGGTCTCTATCTCTTCGCCCTGCCCTATATTGCCCGTGCGCGACGCGGCTAGGAGGCAGGGATGAGCGACAAACCGGTGCTGTTGTCCGGCGGCAACCCGCAGATTGCGAAGGGCGATGGCGATGGGCCGGTGCAGGCCTATATCGCCGCCATGCCCGGCTGGAAGAGCGATGTCGGCCGCCGGCTGGACGCGCTGGTCGAAAAGACCGTGCCCGGTGTGGCCAAGGCGGTGAAATGGAACTCGCCCTTCTATGGCAAGGCGGGCGATGGCTGGTTTCTCAGCTATCACTGTTTTGCAAAATATATAAAGCTGACCTTCTTTCGCGGCACCGCGCTCGATCCGGTGCCGCCGGTCGCCTCGAAAACCGCGCAAACGCGCTATTTTCATATTCGCGAAGGCGAAGACCTCGATGAAGCGCTGCTTGCCAGCTGGATCCGGCAGGCAGCGTCCCTTCCGGGCGAACGCCTCTGACACGGGATGAGACCATGAGCACGACTGAAACCGAATCCCCGTCGACGCTTATCGACAAGCGCATAACCGACCTCGCCGACTGGCGCGGCGCCATGCTGGCGCGGCTGCGGGCGCTGATAAAGCAGGCCGATCCCGAGGTGACCGAGGAATGGAAATGGCGCGGCGTGCCGGTCTGGGAGCATGACGGCATCCTCTGCACTGGCGAGACCTACAAGACCGTGGTGAAGATGACCTTCGCCAAGGGCGCGTCGCTCGACGATCCCGCCGGCCTCTTCAACTCCAGCCTCGAGGGCAACACGCGCCGCGCCATCGATTTCCCGGAAGGGGCTGACATCGACGAAGACGCGCTCAAGGCATTGATCCGTGCCGCCGTCGCCCTGAATCAGGCCTCCCGCGCCAAGAAGAAGAAGTAGATATAGGCGACTTTAGCGGTTAGCGACGTCTGCAAAATGCCTGATTTGCCTTGGAGAACGCGGGGCTGCGTCGGATTGCGTGGTATCAATCCGGCGAAATACGCTCTAGACTTGCCGAAACGGTTGAAATCGCGCGCCGCATTCTGCATTTGACAGGCTAGCGCGGTGACGAACCGTAACGCCGTACCGGGTTCCGCGAGGGAGCTTCGGCACGCGCGCGAGAAGACGAGGCCTGAGAGTGACACAGACGCCAGCCACCCCCCTGCTCGACAAGGTGCGCATCCCCGCGGACCTGAAGGGCGTCGACGATCGCGACCTGCCGCAGCTCGCCAGCGAGCTGCGCGCGGAAATGATCGACGCCGTCTCGCGCACGGGCGGCCATCTCGGCGCCGGGCTTGGCGTGGTGGAACTGACCATCGCCATCCACAAGGTCTTCAACACGCCCGACGACCGGCTGATCTTCGACGTCGGTCATCAATGTTATCCGCACAAGATCCTGACCGGCCGGCGCGACCGTATCCGGACGCTCCGCCAGGAAGACGGCCTGTCCGGCTTCACCCGACGCGCGGAAAGCGAATACGACCCCTTCGGCGCCGCCCATTCCTCGACCTCGATTTCCGCCGGCCTCGGCATGGCGGTCGCCGCCGACCTTTCCGGCAAGAACCGCAATGTCATCGCTGTCATCGGCGATGGCGCGCTGTCGGCCGGCATGGCCTATGAGGCGCTGAACAATGCCGGTGCGCTCGATGCGCGCCTCATCGTCATTCTCAACGACAACGACATGTCGATTGCGCCGCCGACCGGCGCGATGAGCGCCTATCTGGCGCGTCTCGCCTCCGGCCGCACCTATATGGGCTTCCGCGATCTCGGCAAGAAGCTGACGGCCTATCTCGGCAAGAAGGTCGACCGGGCGATCACCCGCGCCGTCGAGCATGCGCGCGGCTACGTGACCGGCGGCACGCTGTTCGAGGAGATGGGTTTTTATCATATCGGCCCGATCGATGGTCATTCCTTCGAGCACCTGCTGCCCGTGCTGCGCAATGTGCGCGACAATTCCAAGGGCCCGGTGCTGATTCATGTCGTGACGCAGAAGGGCAAGGGTTATCCGCCGGCCGAAGCCGCCGCCGACAAGTATCACGGCGTCAACACCTTCGACGTCATCACCGGCACGCAGGCCAAGGCCAAGCCGAATGCCCCGAGCTATACCGCCGTCTTCGGCGAGGCACTGGTGCAGGAAGCCGGCTTCGACGACAAGATCGTCGGCGTCACCGCCGCCATGCCCAACGGCACCGGCATCGACAAGCTCGCGGCCGCCTATCCGATGCGCACCTTCGACGTGGGCATTGCCGAACAGCACGCCGTGACCTTCGCCGCCGGCCTCGCCGCTGAGGGTTACAAGCCGTTCTGCGCGCTCTATTCCACCTTCCTGCAGCGCGGTTACGACCAGGTGGTGCACGATGTCGCCATCCAGGGCCTGCCGGTGCGCTTCCCCATCGACCGCGCCGGTTTCGTCGGCGCCGACGGGCCGACCCATGCCGGCTCCTTCGACACGACCTATCTCGCGACGCTGCCCGGTTTCGTGGTGATGGCCGCCGCCGACGAGGCGGAGCTGAAACATATGGTGCGCACCGCCGCCAGCTATGACGCCGGCCCGATCTCCTTCCGCTATCCGCGCGGCGAAGGTGTTGGCGTCGATATGCCGGCGCGCGGCGAAATCCTTCAAATCGGCAAGGGCCGCGTCGTCAAGCAGGGATCGAAGGTCGCGCTCTTGTCCTTCGGTACCCGCCTTGCGGATTGCCTGCTGGCCGCCGAGGACCTCGACGCGTCGGGCCTTTCCACGACGGTCGCCGATGCGCGCTTCGCCAAGCCGCTCGACCATGATCTTATCCGCCAGCTTGCCCGCCACCACGAAGTGCTGATCACCATCGAGGAAGGCGCGGTCGGCGGCTTCGGCAGCCATGTGCTGCAATTCCTCGCTATGGAAGGCCTGCTGGATCACGGGCTGAAGGTCCGCCCGCTGGTGCTGCCGGACATCTGGATGGAGCAGGCCAAGCCGGAGGCGATGTATGCCAAGGCGGGGCTCGACCGCGCCGGCATCGTTTCGACGGTGTTCAAAGCGCTCGGCCAGAAGGCCGTCGGCGTGGGTGCGGCGGGCTGATCAGCCCCTCATCCGGCCTGTCGGCCACCTTCTCCCCGCAAGCGGGGCGAAGGAACATGCCGCACCGTTTCCTTCAATCACAAAGCAAAGCATCGCCCCAGCCTCCTTCTCCCGCTTGCGGGGAGAAGGTGCCGGCAGGCGGATGAGGGGCATACGCGCTTTCGCGCTCCGCATCACTGCGCCCCGCTCGGCTTCAGCAACAAAATATCGATCTCGTTTTCCGGCGTGAAATCCTTCGCCTTCATCTCGAAGGTCGTCGGCCCGGTCTTCTTCACGCCCTCGCCGCAGAAGCTCACGAGGTTTTCCGCAGCGCCCTTGTCGATGGTCAGCGAGAAGTCCTTGATCGGACCGCCCCAATTGGCGCCGGTCGAGAGGATGTAGGAAATCCAGGCCTCGAAAAGATAAGGTTTTCCCGCCTGCATGTCCTTTTCCGCCTGCTGGGCGCGGCGCACGATGTTGTCCTCGATGCAGTAGCGCTTAACGTAATCCTGATAGCGCTCGCCCTTCGGCTGGCCGTCCTCCAGGAAGGAGATGCCCACCGTGCCGCCGACGCTCGTCTTGTAGCGGTGCTGCACCGTGACCTCCTTGCCCGCCGGGAAGGTTGTGCGCCACCAATAGACCGACTTCAGCGACCAGAGCGGCGTGCGATAATCCTTCATGCCCGTGCCGTCGTCGTCATAGGTATCGATGAAGATGAGGCCCCGCGCGATCCAGTCGGCGGCGACGTCGTCGGGCAGGGTCTTCAGCGCCTCCTTGGCGGCCTTGGACATCGGCAGGAGCGGAATGTTTCGGGCTTTGAGGTCTTCCGTCACGTCGATATCGGAGGCATAGGCGCGCTGCTGCAAGGTGACAGCGACCGCCTTGCCATCCTGCGCGGCGGTGAAGCCGAGATAGTTGTCCGTCTCGAAATCGTCGATCGCGATATTGGCATAGGGATCGCCGCCGATATCCGGCATCGGGAAGGCGACGAGGCCGGAGACATCCCTGTCCGAGGTGTTGGTGAAGACGTAATCGACGCGGATTTCGCTCGGCGAGATGAAGAGCGTCTCCTTCGTCATCTCGACCTCCGGCGTGCGCACGAAGGTGAGGCCGCCCGTCTTCAGCTCCGCCATCGTGTCATTGGCAAGGGCCGGCGCGGCCGAAAGCGCGAAAAGAAGCGGCAGGTGGCGCAAAGCGTTTTTCATGAAAATCCCCGATGGTCTGTGGGCGCGATAACAGCCCAAATCGCCCGCGCCCGCAAGCGCGGACGGAGGGGCGTCACGTTTTCTCAACCATCCCGTTTTGCAACCGCGTAACCACATCCCTTGGCCGTTGCGAAACCTCCGGCTGCTAGTGTCCCCGCAACGAAAAGAAAAACCGGACAGGGATTTTCACCATGCGATACGCGCTGCTCGCGGCTCTTGCCGCAACGCTTTGCCATGCCTCCATCGCGGCTGCCGAAGAGCAGCCGGAACACGACCCGGCCATCGAGGCTGCGGCAATCGCCATCCTGCAGAAGAAGCTGCCTGACATCCGTAAGTCGCACGACATTGCGGGTGACCCCGGTCTCGTGAGAGCGGCACGCGGCGAGATGAAGCCGCAGGGCATTTCCGCAATGGTCGAGTTCGAGACGATCGAGACCTATTCCGGCCGTATCATCTGGCTCTGACCGGCCCTGCCGCAAACAAAACGCCCCGGCATGACCGGGGCGTTTTGCGTTTACGATCGGCCTTCGCTTAGAATTCCGTCCATTCCTGCTTAAGCGCGGCATTGCCGTGCGAAGCGAGCGCCGCCGGCCGGGAGGGCATGCGCGCCGCCGTCTCCATCCTGCGATGCACGGCTTTCAGGTCGCGCATGCCGCCCGAAACGCTCGGGAGTACGAAGCGGGAGATCTGATCACGTAGCCGCACCGCCTCATTGGCGAGCGAGGCACTGGCGGCGTTGGTCTCTTCCACCATCGCGGCGTTGCGCTGCGTCACCTGATCCATCTGGTTGACGGCGGTGTTGACCTCCGAGAGGCCGACCGACTGTTCACGGGCCGAAATGGCGATGGCATCCATATGCTGATTGATCGTCGCGACATGCAGGCCGATCGCCTGCAACGAGGCGCCGGTATCCTGCACCAGCCGCACGCCGCCTTCGACCTCGGCGGTGGAGTTGCGGATGAGGTCCTTGATCTCGCGGGCGGCCTGCGCGGAACGTTGCGCCAGTTCCCGAACCTCCTGCGCGACGACGGCAAAACCCTTGCCGGCTTCACCGGCGCGCGCCGCTTCAACGCCGGCATTCAGCGCCAGCAGGTTGGTCTGGAAGGCGATCTCGTCGATGACGCCGATAATGTTGGAAATCTGCCCGGAAGAATGCTCGATGCGCTTCATCGCCTCGATTGCACCGGCGACGATCTCGCCGGATTTCTGGGCGCTGCGGTTGGCTTCGCCCGCAACATTGCGCGCTTCGTCCGCTCGCTTGGTGGAATTGGCGACATTGGCGGTGATCTCGTCGAGCGCGGCGGCGGTTTCCTCCAGTGAGGCGGCTTGCTGCTCCGTGCGCTTGGAAAGATCGTCGGCGCTGACGCTGATCTCGCGCGAGCCATCGTCGATGGAACCGCTCGATTGCGCGACGGCACCGAGCGTCGCACCGAGTTCGGCGACAGCGGAGTTGAGATCGTGGCGCAGCTGCTCGAAATCGGGCGCGAAGGGTTCCGTCAGCTGGAAGCTCAGATCGCCCGAGGCGAGACGGCGCAGACCACCCGCCAGGCCTGCGGTCGCCTGCTGGAGACGGGCCTGCGCGGCCGCTTCCGCCGCTTCCTGGAGATGGATGCGTTCGGCCTCGGCGCGCTTTCGGTTTTCCGCCGCTTCGGCTTCAAGCCGGCGATTGGCGATGGCCGCCTGGCGGAAGACCTCCACAGCGCCGGCCATTTCGCCGATCTCGTCGCGACGCCCGGCATAGGGGATGGTGGAGGCGGTGTCACCGCCGGCCAGAACCGTCATCGCCTTCGTGGTGGCGACGATGGGACGCGCGATCGACCGGCCGATCAAAAGAACCGTCGCAGCGATGGTGGCGATCGCGGCAAGGATCGCGCCAATGGCGACCGAATGAGCGAATTCCAGCGCCTTGACGCTCTCGGCCTCTGCCTCGGCCTTGTCGGCGGCAATACCGGTCGACATCTGGTCGAAGACCGGTTCCACGGCGGCAAAGGCTTCGGATACGCTCTGGCGGGCTGCCGCCTCCGTTCCGGCGATCGCGGCATAGTCCTCGAAAGCCTTGCCGTAGTCATCGAGCGCCTTGAGAATCGTCGCCTGGTTTGCCGCGCCGCCGAACTTTTCGGCCGGTGTCTTGGCGAAGGCGGCGCGCTCTTCGGCGTGCTTGGCGACGTATTTCGCGTCGCGGCGCATGATGAAATCCTTTTCGTGGCGGCGCATCATCAGCATGCTCGCCTGAAGACCCTTGTCGTCGACAGCTTTCAACAGTTCCTCGATGGTGTGCACCGCGGTGCGCATCGCCCCTTCCCGCCCGGACGACGGATCGAGGCCGAATGCGATGCTGGCCTCCGCAAGCGTTGCAAAACTGCGCTGGTAGGCGGCGTAGCCGTCGGAAATCTTCTGCAAATCGGCGCGGGTCGCGGGATTGTCGAGGAGCGTTCCGAGGTTTTCGAGCGACTTTTCAGCCTTTGCCGAAATCTCCTTATGGGCGGCGATGTATTTCTCGTCGCGCCGCAGCAGGAAATCCTTTTCCGCGCGCCGGTTCTGCAGGAATTCGATCTCCAGCCCGCGCAGGGCGTCATCGGCGCTGCGCTGACGCTCCACCTTGGCGCCATACTCCTCGGCGGTGCGACGCTCGACTTCGAAGATACCGACGATGAGAAGTATGCCCGCGACGGCAATCGGCGCCATTAGGCCGATCCGGTGGGACAGACGTAGGGTCATGGATGCTCCTTGCGCCCGTTCCCGACGGGTCGCCATTGCTTAAAACCTTTGGAAGCGCTCCGTTCGCACATGGAGCCAAACGCCGGTCACATCCCGGTTATCCTTAACGAACGGTGATTGTCATAATTTAAGGAAGAATGAATATGACATAGTGTTTCTTGGGGGTCTCGTCCTTCCGGCATGCCCCATATGGGGAGGTTTGACGGCAACGGGGCTTGCCACCCGCGGCGCGAGGCGTCATGAGAGGCAATGTCCCGACCTATCGAAACCATCCGCCTCGACCAGCTCCTGCTGAATGCCGGCCTCGTCGCCAGCCGTTCCCGGGCGCGCGACGCCATTTCGCGCGGTACCGTGCGCGTGAACGGCCGCACCGTCACCAAGCCGAGCTCCACATTTCCCGCCAATGTGAAGATCGAGATCGACGATCCCGCCCAGGCCTATGTCTCGCGCGCCGCGCTGAAGCTGAAGGCCGCGCTCGATGCATTCGGCCTCGACCCGGCCGGGTTCGACTGCCTCGATATCGGCGCCTCGACCGGCGGCTTCACCGATGTGCTGTTGGAACGCGGCGCGAACCACGTCATCGCCGTCGATGTCGGCCATGACCAGTTGCACCCCCGGCTGCGCGACGACGCGCGCATCACCAATTACGAGGGCCTGAATGCCCGCGTTCTCGACGAGGAGCATCTCGAGGACCGCGAGATCGGCGTCGTCGTCTCCGACGTCTCCTTCATTTCGCTGAAGCTCGCCTTGCCCCCGGCGCTCGGCTTTGCCGAACCCGGCGCCTTCTGCGTCCTGCTCGTCAAGCCGCAGTTCGAGGCCGGCCGCGAGGCGATCAGCAAGGCCGGACTGCTGAAGGATCCCGAGAGCGCGCCGGCCGTTGCCGCAGAACTCGAGCGCTGGCTCGTCGAAGACATGGGCTGGCAGAGCCTCGGCCTCATCCCCTCGCCCATTGCCGGCGGTGACGGCAATGTCGAGTACCTGCTCGGAGGCCGCAAGCCATGACGACGGAAACCCTCACCATCGCGCGGCTCGGCAGCGGCGGCGACGGCATTGCGGAAGCGGCCGGCGGCCCGGTCTATGTGCCCTTCACGCTGCCCGGCGAGGTCGTCGCCGTGGCGCGCGTGAAGAACCACGGAACGGTCATGTCGATGTCCGAGGTCTCGCCCGAGCGGGTAACGCCGCCCTGCGTGCATTTCGGGCCTGACGGCAAGAACGGCACCTGCGGCGGCTGCACGCTGCAGCATGCCAGCGACGCGCTCTACCATGACTTCAAGCGCAACCTCGTCGTCCAGGCGTTGAAATCCAAGGGCCTGACGCCCGAGGTCGCGCCGCTGGTCATCGCCCGTCCGGGCGAGCGGCGCCGCGTCGTCTTCACCCTGCGCAGGACGGAAAAGGACATGCTGGTCGGCTTTAACCAGGCCGGCAGCCACCACATCGTCTCCATCGAGCACTGTCCGATTTCCAGCGACGGCATTATCTCGAAACTCGAGGCGATCCGCCGTGTCGCAGCGGCCATCGCGACCTCGGCGGAACCATTTCGCGTCACGGTTCTGGAAACGCTCGGGGGGCTCGACCTCGCCTTCGAAGGCGTCAAGAAGGTCGGCGACCGGGAACGTCGCGCCGTCACCGAGACCGTGCTTGCGCTGCGCGCCGGCATCAACCGCGTCTCCAGCGACGGCGAAATCGTCATCGAGCCGCAGAAGCCGGAAATCGAGTTTTCCGGCGTGCGCGTCTCCCCGCCCGCCGGTGGCTTCACCCAGGCGACGAAACCCGCCGAGGACGCCATGGCCGAGATCGTGCTGACGGCGCTCGGCAAGGCCAAGCGCGTCGCCGACCTCTTCGCCGGTTCCGGCACCTTCGCGCTCCGGATCGCCCGCCAGGCCAAGGTGCACGCCGTCGAGAGCGATGAGAAGGCGCTGAAGGCCCTGGATTTCGCCGCGCGAAACACCCAGGGTCTCAAGCCTGTCACGGTGGAGCGGCGCGACCTGTTCCGCCGCCCGCTGATGACCTCCGAACTCAAGGTCTATGACGTCGTGGTCTTCGACCCGCCGCGTGCGGGTGCAGAAGACCAGTGCAAGGAGCTCGCCCGCTCCGGCGTAAAGACGGTCATCGCCGTCTCCTGCAACCCGATCAGCCTCGCCCGCGACCTCGCCATCCTCACAGCCGCCGGCTACCGCATCCGCCTCGTCACGCCCGTCGACCAGTTCCTGTGGTCGGCGCATGTGGAGGCGGTGGCGGTGCTGGAGAAATAAGCGCAAACAGAAGGCCCGGCATCGCTGCCGGGCCTTCTTCATTGTGGATGCCGGATCAGGCCGCGCGGCGTGGCGACATGGCCGTGTGGGTGGCAGCGCCGTGGCCCAGGCGGAACTGGGCGAGCAGCGCGTTGAGAGCGGCGGCTTCCGAGGCGAGGCCGTGGCTGGCGGCGGTCTGCTCTTCCACCATGGCGGCGTTCTGCTGGGTGCCCTGGTCCATGGTGTTGACAGCCGTGTTGATCTCCTGGAGGCCGGTCGACTGTTCGCGTGCGGCGAGAACGATGGCATTCACATGGCCGTTGATTTCCTGCACTTCGCGCACGATGGCTTCCAGCGCCGCACCCGTCTCGTCGACCAGCGACACGCCGGAGCGGACCTGTTCGCCCGACGTGGTGATCAGCGCCTTGATCTCCTTGGCCGCATTGGCCGAGCGCTGGGCGAGTTCACGCACTTCCTGTGCGACAACCGCAAAGCCCTTGCCTGCTTCGCCGGCGCGCGCCGCTTCCACGCCGGCGTTCAGGGCCAGCAGGTTGGTCTGGAAGGCGATGTCGTCGATCACGCCGATGATGTTGGAGATCTCGTGCGAGGACTTTTCGATGCCCTGCATGGCCGAGACGGCGCGGCGCACGACCTCGCCCGACTTTTCGGCACCGGCGCGGGTGCGCGAAACAAGCGAGCCGACTTCCTCGGCCCGACGGGTCGAGTCCTTCACGGTCGTGGTGATCTCTTCCAGTGCGGCGGCGGTTTCCTCCACCGAGGCGGCCTGCTGTTCTGTGCGCTTGGCGAGATCGTCGGCAGCCGAGCGGATTTCGGTGGCGCCGGCATCGATGGCGCGGGCATTCTGGCCCACGGTCGTCATCGCCGTGTGCAGCTTGGTGACGGAGTGGTTGAAGTCGTCGCGCAGACGATCGAGATGGCCGGCGAAGGGCTTTTCGATACGGTGGGCGAGATCGCCCTCGGCGAGACGGCCGAGACCATCGGCCAACGCGTCGACGGCGTGCTGGATTTCGGCGGCGTCGCGCGCTTTCATGGCCTCGCGCTCACGGCGCTCGCTTTCGGAGAGCACGCGGCCCTCTTCGGCGGCGTTTTCGAGGCGGGTGCGCTCGATGGCATTGTCGCGGAACACGGCGACGGCGGCGGCCATCTGGCCGATCTCGTCCTTGCGCTCCTGGCCGGGGATTTCCGTGCGGACGTCACCGGAGGCGAGCTTCTGCATGGCCGAGGTCATGTCCTTGACCGGGCGCACGACGAGACGCGACAGCACGGTGGCGAGGAAGCCCATCATCAGCACGACGGCGAGGATGGTGGCGATCGTCGCCGCGATGCGGAACTGGTCGATGGCCGAGAATGCCATGCCGCGGTCGATGGTGAAGCCGAGATACCATTCCACCGACGGCAGGCCGGTGACCGGCACGAAGGAGACGAGAACCGGCGCGCCGGCATAGGTCGTCTGCATCACGCCATCGCCGATGGCGGGCGTCTCGTCCGGGAAGGCATCGGCCAGCGTCTTGGTGACGAGCGCCTTGTCCTGATGCACGAGGATTTGGCCGTTCTTGCTGACGAGGAAGGCAAAGCCCTTGCCGCCGAGATCGACGGAATTGACCATGTCGACGAGGGACTTCAGCGAGAAATCGCTGCCGGCGACGCCCAGCACCTTGCCATCCTTCTTGACGGGTGTGGCGGCGCTGATGATCAGCTCATTGGTCGAGGCATCGATATAGGGTTCCGTCAGCACGCTGCCCTTCGCCTTCACCGCATCCTGATACCACGGACGCTGGCGCGGGTCGTAGCCTTCGGGCATGGCCGACTGAGGCCACATTGTGAAGGTGCCGGCCTCGTCGCCGACATAGGTGGTCATGAACTGGCCGACAAGCACGTCGTTCTGCAACACTGCGGTGATACCTGCCGGGTCGGCGGCCTTGCCGGCGGCGTTCGCCGCCGTCTCGGTTAGCATTACGCGGGCATTCAGCCAGTTGGCGATGCTCTGCGCCGCCTGCTTGCCGGAGCTGTCGATGCTCTCTTCGACGGACTTCGTCAGCACGCTGCGCTGCAGGCTGTCGATGTAAAGAGAGAAGCCGGTGAAGGCGGCGATGACGACGAGCGACGCGACGACGAGAATGCGCGTCATGAGATTGGAGCGCTTGGACATGGGGCGCGATGTTCCCTAGGAGGCCCTCGCCGGCGACGGCGGGAGCGCGATGCTGAACGGCATGCCGGGAAGGCGAGGAACGGACGCATCATGCGGCCGCCGGCAAAGAATGCCGGAGAATAGCCGCACACTAGGAAAACGTGTTTAAGGCACTGTTAAAATTGATAGACCACAAATTGCAGATCACCGCCGCGCCATGAAAGCCTCGAAGGCGGCGCGGGCTTCCGGGCTTTTCAGCTGGGCGGCAAAATATCCCGCTTCCTCGTCGATGCGCGCCGCGACGTCCGCCCGATCACCGCGAATGAGGCTGCGGGCGATCGCCAGCGCCTTCGGCGGCTTGGCGGCGAGGCGTTTGGCGGCGGCAAGCGTCTGCTCTTCCACCGCGCCCGGTTCCACCACGGCGTAGACGAGGCCCGCATCGCGCGCGGCGGTGGCGGAAAAGCCGTCGCCGGCAGCAAGCAGCGCGAAGGCGCGCTGGTGGCCCATCAGGCGCGGGGCAAGCAGGCTGGAAGCCGCCTCCGGCACCAAGGCCAGGTCGACGAAGGGCGTGCGGAATTCCGTGCGGATCGAGGCGTAGGTCAGGTCGCAATGCAGGTGGATCGTCGTGCCGATGCCGATCGCCAGGCCATCGACGCCTGAAACGAGCGGCTTGGTATGGGCAGCCAGCGCATGCAGGAAGTCGATCACCTCGCGGCCCATCGTGCCGCCCATGGCGAAGGCCATGAAGTCGTTAAGGTCGTTGCCGGCGGAAAAGCAGCCTTCGGAGCCGAGAAAGACGGTGGCGCGCACGCCCTCGTCCGCGTCCCCCGCCCGTAGCGCATCCGTCATCGCCTGGTACATGGCGCGCGTGAGGGCGTTCTTCTTCTCCACGCGGTTGAGGCGGATCACCTGCACGCCGGGAGCG
>NZ_JBLZPH010000161.1:0-455 GCF_049199205.1 Shinella sp. M31
CGGGAGCAAAGCCGGCCTTGATGTCGTCTTCCGACACGCCTTCCTGGGACAGGAAGGTCAGGCGCATGAAGAACAGGCCCGTCTCGAGATCGTCGAACTGCGACGAATCCGAGATGTAGCACCCCTTTTCGGCGAGGTAGCCGGTGATGGCGGCGACGATGCCGCGGGTCGATTGGCAGGATACGGTCAGGACGTGGCTTTTCATTCGGCGTATCTCCAGGTCATGAATGTCAGAAGAATGGCGCGGCCCTTAGAGCCGCGCCATCCGTCGCTTGGGAGGCAAATAGCGGGTCGGTATGTGCTTACACTGCCTTCTGCAGTTCCGGCAGGGCCTCGAAGAGGTCCGCGACGAGGCCGTAGTCGGCGACCTGGAAGATCGGTGCCTCCTCGTCCTTGTTGATCGCAACGATCACCTTACTGTCCTTCATGCCGGCCAGATGCTGGATCGCACCCGA
>NZ_JBLZPH010000162.1:0-628 GCF_049199205.1 Shinella sp. M31
GTTCAACTTGGTCGAGCATCTAAGCACCATAGTTAGCGCGTTCTCGTCCCATCGCGCCTCGCAGGAGTTGAAGAAGCTGTCCTTGTCAGCCCCTATAACGTGGAGTGTACCGCTGAGGCGATGGCGCGCAGCCTCGCCATGTCCTTGAAGGAACGGCGCGGCCGGTGGAAAGACATGATGAGAACGTTGCGCAGCAACGATGTCTTCAACTTATGCGATACTTTCCTTGGCGATCTCTCAACGAGCGAGGGCGATCAAGAGCAATACCTGAAGTGATGGACAGGACGTTTGTTCAAATCGCTGCAGGGCGTTGAATGAGGTCACGATGAATTTTCCGCTCGCCATGCCGGTCACGATTGATCGAAAACACTTCTCCGGTTTAAGATTTGTCCGAGTGCCTTAAGGGAGGTCTGAATGCCTGACGGGTCTTTGTTTCGGCCCGCGGACAATTGCTGGCGTATGTCACGCGCGGACGATTTTTCGATCATCGTGGACGCCGACGATTATTTTAACGCGATCCGCAACGCGATGCGATCCGCGCGGCATTCCATATTCCTTGTAGGTTGGGATTTCGACGCAGGCATAGCGCTCGGCAGGCCCGATGTCGATGACGGCGCCCCCCGCGAGG
>NZ_JBLZPH010000163.1:0-21242 GCF_049199205.1 Shinella sp. M31
GACTGGCTCGACGCAGGACACGACCGAGATGACCCGAATGGTCACCGAAAAGATGGCTGCTGCGACGGAGAGCGTCGTGGCGGCCAATTTTGCTTTGGCGAAGGCCATGATGACGGCCGCCTCGCCGGAGACGACCGCGCGGGCCGTATCGACGGCCGCGCTAAAACCCTATGGCAAACGTGTGCGCAGCAACGCGCGCCGGCTTGCCAAGAAGAAGACGTGAGGCGGCCCGCCGCCAGTGGAAAGAACGATTCGATGCGCATTGAAGGTGAGAGCGAGACCAATATGACGGAAGCTTCGGCAAAGGAACCGCTTGTCCTCTTCATGCCCTCCGGCAAACGCGGACGCTTCCCGGTCGGCACCCCGGTGCTGGAGGCTGCGCGCAAACTCGGCGTCTATGTCGAGAGTGTCTGCGGCGGCCGCGCGACCTGCGGGCGCTGTCAGATCGAGGTGCAGGAAGGCAATTTCGCCAAGCACAAGATCGTCTCCTCCAATGACCACATCTCGGCCCGCGGCCCGAAGGAAGAGCGCTACGACAAGGTGCGCGGTCTGCCGGAAAACCGCCGCTTGTCCTGCTCGGCGCTCATCCAGGGCGACCTTGTCATCGACGTGCCACAGGATACCGTGGTCAATGCGCAGGTCGTGCGCAAGGCCGCGACCGACCGCGTCATCGAGCGCAACGCCGCTGTCCAGCTCTGCTATGTCGAGGTGGACGAACCCGACATGCACAAGCCGCTCGGCGATCTCGACCGCCTGAAGGTCATGCTGGAAAAGGACTGGGGCTGGAAGGATCTGCTGGTCGCGCCGCACCTCATCCCGCAGATCCAGTCGATCCTGCGAAAGGGCAACTGGGGCGTCACCGCCGCCATTCACCGCGATATGGACAGCTCGCGTCCCTTCATCGTCGGCCTTTGGCCAGGCCTGAAGAACGAGGCCTATGGCATCGCCTGCGATATCGGCTCGACGACCATCGCCATGCATCTCGTCTCGCTGCTGTCGGGCCGCATCGTCGGCTCCTCCGGCACGTCGAACCCGCAGATCCGCTTCGGCGAAGACCTGATGAGCCGCGTCTCCTACGTCATGATGAACCCGGACGGTCGCGAGGCCATGACCAAGGCGGTGCGCGAGGCCGTCAATAGCCTCATCGGCAAGGTCTGTGCCGAGGGCGAGGTCGACCGGCACGACATTCTCGACATGGTGTTCGTCGCCAACCCCATCATGCACCACCTCTTCCTCGGCATCGACCCGACGGAGCTCGGCCAGGCGCCCTTCGCGCTCG
The DNA here is from genome assembly GCF_049199205.1 of Shinella sp. M31. NCBI lineage: Bacteria > Pseudomonadati > Pseudomonadota > Alphaproteobacteria > Hyphomicrobiales > Rhizobiaceae > Shinella > Shinella sp. M31. The sequence goes on from NZ_JBLZPH010000163.1 coordinate 1,280, forward strand.
CCGTCTCCGGCGCGCTGCAATATTGGGCGCATGAACTCGATATCGAGGTGAACCGCGGCGCGCGGCTCTACACGCTCCCCTGCATCGCTGGCCATGTCGGCGCGGATGCGGCGGGTGCGACGCTTTCGGAAGGCCCCTATCGGCAGGATCGTATGATGCTGCTGGTCGATGTCGGCACCAATGCCGAAATTGTGCTCGGCAACAGAAGCCGCGTCGTCGCCGCCTCATCACCGACCGGCCCGGCCTTCGAAGGGGCCGAAATCTCCTCCGGCCAGCGCGCCGCCCCGGGCGCCATCGAGCGCGTGCGCATCGATCCCGTCACGCTGGAGCCGCGCTTCCGCGTCATCGGCGTCGAAAAATGGTCGGATGAAGAGGGCTTTGCCGAACAGGCCGCCAGCGTCGGCGTCACGGGCATCTGCGGCTCGGCGATCATCGAGGTCGTTGCCGAAATGTATCTTGCCGGCGTGATTTCCGAAGACGGCGTAGTCGATGGCACGATGGCGGAGAAGAGCCCGCGCATCCTGCAGAACGGCCGCACCTTCTCCTACCTGCTGCATGACGGCGAGCAGCGCATCACGGTGACGCAGAACGACATCCGCGCCATCCAGCTGGCCAAGTCGGCGCTCTATGCCGGCATCAAGCTCCTGATGGAAAAGCAGGGTGTCGACCATGTCGATACGATCCGCTTTGCCGGCGCCTTCGGCTCGTTCATCGATCCGAAATACGCCATGGTTCTCGGCCTGATCCCGGACTGCAACCTCGATGAGGTGAAGGCTGTCGGCAACGCCGCTGGCACGGGCGCGCTGATGGCGCTGCTCAACCGCGACCACCGCCGCGAGATCGAAAAGACCGTCGCGCATATCGAGAAGATCGAGACGGCGCTGGAGCCGAACTTCCAGCAGCTCTTCGTCAACGCCATGGCAATGCCGAACAAGGTCGATCCCTTCCCTGAACTCGCCAAGGTCGTCGCCCTGCCGGAACGCAAGGTGCTGTCCGACGATGGCGGTGGAGACGGTGGCGGCCGCCGCCGGCGCCGCAGCCGCGAATAGGGACAGCTGTCGCGAGGCCTTGGACAGAGCCCCTCACCCGCCTGCCGGCACCCTCTCCCCGGTGGGGAGAAGGAGGAAGAACCGAGGCATCACAAATTCTCTCCTTCTCCCCTCGGGGAGAAGGTGGCCCGAAGGGCCGGATGAGGGGGCTCATCGCACCAGTTCAAAAAATCCTACGGCATGAGGTCAACGCCACGGCCGCGGTTACCATATCCATAAACCACCCCGACAAAATCCGTTTTGTTTCCGGCGGTTTATCGGCAATGTGCGCGAATAGGCCGAGGGCTTCACCCGTCGATAACACAATCGACCGCGTGATCCCTCGCTATCTCTCTAGCGCACGAAAGCCGCTCCATGCCGCTCGCCCGTCTTGTCGCCGCCAGCCTCCTGCTTCTCGCCACCGCTACGGCCGTGCAGGCGCAGGAAGACTATCCCTTTACCGGCGAGTGGGAATGCGACGGCGCGCCCTTCGTCTTCACTTCGACCGTCTACAGCATCGGCGACGACAGCTATGATGTGCGGGAGGTCCAGGAAGGCTCGGACGGCTCCTATTCGCTGTTCCTGTCGGACGAGGTCTACATCACCCTTTCGGACATCACCGCGGATACGCTGGACTTCTCCTCTTCGGAGAGTGACCGCACCCTGAGCTGCCGCCGCTATTAAGGATCGCCCGCCATGAACCGCACCCGCCTTCTCGCTCTTGCCCTTTCACTTGGCCTCGCCTCGCCGGCCCTGGCCGACAACTACACCGCCATCAGCAACACGGCCATGTCGATCACCGGCGATATCGAGTTCGACGATTTCGGCATCACGTTCCAGAACGGCAAGAAGATCGAATTCGACGATCTCCTCGGCGATACGTTCGTCGTGGATGGCAAGTCGGTGCCGGCTTCGGTCTACAGCGTGGCGGACCCGAAGGACCCGGTACTGCTCAACGGCAACACGCTCTGTGGCGCGCCCGTCACCTATGTCGCCTCCTGGAGCGGAGCGACGGAGAACGACACGATCGTCGCCGTCTTCTCGACGGAAGACGCGCCCGAGAGCAGCGACGAAATGTGCGCGTCCTATACCTACGAATAATGCAAAGCCGGGCTTGCGCCCGGCTCCCTGAGATCAGCAGGCAACCTGCAGCATGTCCATCGGCCGGCGTTCCATGCGGGCGAAAACCGTGCGGATATAGTCCGCGACGGCCTGCGCCGGCGCTTCCGCCTCCTCGTTGACGACGAGGCCGATATGGTAGTGCCCGAGATCCGGCAGGCCGTCCTTTTCCCCCAGCGCCACCATATCGTCACCAATGAGGAAGCGGGCGAGCGGGGCGACGGCGAGATCGGCGCGGATGGCGGCGCGCTGGCCCATATGGTGGGCGCAGAAATAGGCGACGCGGAAATCGCGGCCTGACCGGCTCAGTTCCTCCAGCGCCTTGGCGCGCCAGATACAGCCCTCTTCCCAGACCGAGACGGGCAGCGGTGTCTTCAGATGCGCATTGCCGCAGTTCTTGCCGGCCCAGACCAGCTGTTCCTTCAAGAGAATTTCACCGGGAACCGGGATCGTGCCGTCGGTCGCATTGAAGATCGCGAGATCAAGTCGCCGCTCGGCGACGGCACGACGCAGATTGGCGCTGTTTTCGATCGAGACATTGACGGCGATGGACGGATAGCTCTCGGCAAAGCGCTTCAGCACCTCCGGCAGGATCAGTTCGCCCACGTCATCGGGCGCACCGAGCCGCACGACACCGTTCATCTCCGGCATCATGAAGCGCGACACCGCCTCGTTGCTGAGCGCGATGAGGCGCCGTGCGTAGGACAGAAGCACCTCGCCGTGATGGGTCAGCACCACCGAGCGCGCATCGCGCCGGAAGAGCGAGCAGCCCAGCAATTCCTCCAGCTTCTTGATCTGCATGGAGACCGCTGACGGCGTGCGATGCACCGTTTCGGCCGCCGTGGTGAAGTTGCCGGTCTCGGCGATCGCCACGAACGTCTTGAGGATATCGAGTTCCAAAAGCGGGAGCGTCTGGCGCATCAGCAGGTTCATAACGGATCTCCATGGATCAGAATTTCTGAAGCAAACTGTCATCTCATTTCGTTTGATTGAAATACAGGATAGGCGGATAGTCAATCTGCAAGCACACGAATGGAAGGAAAAACGCCATGAAAACGCAGAAAACCCGTGCTGGCGGCGCCGATCTTGCCGTTCTCGCCCGTGGAAACGGATTCTACTACGCAATACGGCGCTTCGTTGGCGATGCGATCGAGGCCCGCCGCCGGCGCGCACTCGCCCAGCACACCGCCGAGGAGCTGGCCCACCTGCCCGACTATCTCAAGCAGGACATCGGCTGGCCCACGCCTATCAAACATGAAGAACGCTGATTGATCCAATCAAATATATTCGTTTGATTGATGCATAAGGCCGCGGCATAGTGACGATCAAGGTCGCGACCTTTCGAAACCTCCCAAGCTCGAAAGGAACCCTGAAAATGGCAATAGCACTGGATCATCGCCCGGTTCGGCGTGCCCCCGGCACCCCTGAGGCCGGCAGCCTGTCGCATCTCGTCCGTACCGTCTCCGAGCGGATCGCCTCCGCCTGGCAGCGCCATCGCGTGGAACGCGAACTGGAAAGCATGCCCTTCGATCTGCGCAAGGACATCGGTTTCCGTTCCTCGAACAAGATCACACGATGACGGACGACTGTAACGGCGACATGCCGAACGACCACGACGCCACAAACCGCCGGACATGACCTCAAAAAGTCTCTCCGGCGGTTTTCTTTTGCGCTCAGATCATCGGGATCGCAGGCGCGACATTGTCCGGCAGAATGCCCGTCAGCCGCGGATCGTCGAAGATTTCGATCTGGCGCCGCACCGGGGTGAAGCCCGAGCGGATGTAGAAATCCAGCGCCTGCGGTGAGTCGAGCGTGCAGGTATGCACCCAGAACCGCGTGAGCCCCGGCCGCGACCAGGCGCGCGCAATCGCCCGGTTCATCAGCCAACGCCCCGTCCCCCTGCCGATAACCGCGGAAGTCAGGCCGAAGAAGGCGAGTTCGCCTACCCCTTCCTCGCGAAAGTCGAGTTCCATGAGCCCCTCGCCGCGCCCGTCCTTCATGACGGCATAGACCTCGACATCGGGGTGATGGACGATGGCGGCAAGCTCGCTTTCCGGCATGGCAAGGCGGGAGGCCCACAGCCACTCCGTGCCGATGCGGCGGTAGAGATCGCGATACCAGGCGATATCGACCTTTTCCATGCGCTGAAGGGTTATGCCCGGCTGCTCGGGATCCACGCGACCGGCCGGCGGCGCCGGCATTTCAAGACAGGTCACCACGGCCGCGAGCTTGCCCGCCGGCACATCCGAATATCCATCTGGCAGCATTGCATCATCCTTCGAGAGTCCGCTCCGTATCTGGCCGCCGGGGCGCGTCTTGTCAAACGGGAACATCCGCGCGTTGTACGCGATGTCACTTGTCGCAATCCGACGATGCCATAAGCGAAGTCGCAAATGTGCTGCAACGCACAATCGCCTTATATTCGCCTGAAGGTCCTGACATATCGGCGATACGCACTCCCCATCAGTCGTAACCGTCCTCTTTCTTGTCGCAAAAGTACTAGCGCGATGACTGTTCTCCCTGCGACCATTGCGACATTCCGGCCTCCAGCATGGACAGAGTGATGAACAAGCAAAACGTCAAGAAGCGCTCTCTCGTTTTCTTCCTCGTGCCCAACTTCTCCATGCTGCCCTTCTCGGCGGCCATCGAGACGCTGCGCATCGCCAACCGCATGCTCGGATACGAGGCCTATACCTGGCGCCTCGCGTCGACGGACGGCCAGCAGGTGCTCTCCTCCAGCGGCATCGGCATCGAGGTGAACTCCTCGCTTGCCGACGAGCGCAAATATCTCGGCGGCGAAAACCGCCCCTCCATGGTTCTCGTCTGTTCGGGCATCTATGTGGAAGACTTCTCGAACAAGTCGGTCAACGCCTGGCTGCGGGAAGTCTATAACCGCGGCATCGCGGTCGGCTCGCTCTGTACCGGCGCCCATGTTCTCGCCCAGGCCGGCCTGCTCTCGGGCAAGCGCTGCGCCATCCACTGGGAGAACCTGCCCGGTTTCGCCGAAGCCTATCCGCAGGCCGACGTCTATGCCGACCTCTACGAAATCGACAGCAACATCTATACCTGCGCCGGCGGCACCGCCTCGCTCGACATGATGTTGAACCTGATCGACCAGGATTTCGGCGAAAACCTCGTCAACCGCGTCTGCGAACAGGCTCTGACCGACCGCGTGCGCGGCCCGCACGATCGCCAGCGCCTGCCGCTGCGCGCGCGCCTCGGGGTGCAGAACGCCAAGGTTCTCTCGATCATCGAGCTGATGGAAGGCAATCTGTCCGAGCCGCTGTCGCTTCTGGAGATCGCCGACAGCGCCGACCTCTCGCGCCGCCAGATCGAACGCCTGTTCCGCCAGGAAATGGGGCGCTCGCCCGCGCGCTACTATCTCGAGATCCGGCTCGATCGGGCGCGCCACCTGCTCGTCCAGTCCTCCATGCCGGTCGTGGAAGTGGCGGTCGCCTGCGGCTTCGTCTCCGCCTCGCACTTCTCCAAGTGCTACCGCGAACTCTACAACCGCTCGCCCCAGCAGGAACGCGCCGAGCGCAAACTGACGCTCTCGGCCATCGCACGCTGATCGAATGTGAGAAAATCCAGCGTCCCCGCGCTTCCGGCGGGGATCAGCTTGCCAGGGCGCTCATCAGCGACAGTTCGGAGAACACCCGGTTCCGGCCGGCATGTTTGGCCATGTAGAGGAACTGGTCGGCGGCATTCAGATAGTTGTCGAAGGTTTCCCGTTCGGCGATGACGGCAAGGCCGGCCGAAACGGTGATCGTCAATGCCTCGCCATCGGCGATGATCGGCTGGGCCGCAAGCTCCTTGCGCAAATGCTCGCAGCAATCGAGCGCGGCTTCCAAGGACAGACCGTGGAAGATGATGCCAAACTCCTCGCCGCCGAGCCGCGCCAGCAGATGGCGGTCGTTGAGCCGGTGCTTGAGGCGCCGCGCCACCGCCTTTAGCACGACATCGCCGACCTCATGCCCATAGGTGTCGTTGAGGCGCTTGAAATGGTCGATGTCGAGAATGGCGATCGACATGGGTTCGCCGCGTCGCACCGCCTGATCGACAAGCCGCGGGCCGGCCTCGAAGAAATAGCGCCGATTGTAAATATCGGTGAGATAGTCCCGCGCGGCGATTCGGTGCAGCGACTGAACGCGCTTCTGGATCGCGGCGACGTGGAAAATTCGGCTGTTGAACTCTTCCTCCAGGAAGGGTTTCTGGATGTATTCATCGCCACCGGCCCGCAGGAACCGCGCCGCGACCATGCGGTCCGTCGCGGTGGAGAGGCCGACCACCCGCACGGTGTCGTCGCCATGACGCTGGCGGATTTCCTGTAGCAACGCAAAGCCGTCCATGTCGGCAAGGTCGAGATCGCAGACCACCATGTCGATGCCGCTGTTGGCATCGAGGGCTTCCAGCGCCGCCGCCCCGCTTTCCACCGCGGTGATCTGGAAGCGCTGCTTGGCAATCAGGCCGACATGCTTATGAAGGCTATCCGGATCCGAATCGACGACGAGCACGCGGGTCTTGCCGCTGGTAAGGATACGATCCACCGCCAGCACCAGCTGCTGCATGGCGGCAGGGCTGTCCTTCACGACATAATCCAGCACGTTCTTGGCGAGGATTTGATCGCGCGTCGCATCGCTGAACGAGCCGGTGAAGACCAGGGGCGCAATGCCCTTGGAGATCACATAGTCGAGCGCCTCGCAATTGGGCGCGTCGGGAAGATTGAGGTCGAGAACGGCAAGCGCGAATTCCGGCGCGTCGGTCTGGAAGATGGCGCGCACCGCCGCCATGCTGGGGCAATGGGTAACCGAAAGGCCGAGTTCCTTTTCCAGGCGATATTTGAGCGCCGTCGAAAACATGCGGGAATCTTCCACGAGCAGCACATGCTGGCCGGAATGGCGCAGAAATGCTGGTCCTCGCTGCGGATTTGAATCCACGTCCACCCGTCCACTATCCTGATATTATTGTTCCCGGCACGCATTACAAACCACTGGTTTTACCAAGTGGTTAATCTCGCGAGAAATATCTTACGCTACGTAAGGGACAGATCTGGGTGGAGTTTGGATCGGCTTGGGTTTTCAGGCTGTCTGACGCTGCTGCGCCGTCCTGATCTGGGTCAACGTATCAAGGTTCTGATTCACGCGGCAGTAGAATTCCTCGTCGATGAAAGGCCGCATGATAAAGTCGTTGCCGCCGGCCTTCAGGAAGCGGGCGGAGAGCAGGCGGTCCGTCGAAGAGGATACGCCAATGATGCGCAGCTGGTGCGAGCCGACCGTCCCGCGAATGCGCCGCGTCAGCTCGAAACCGTCGATATCGGGCATGTTGTAGTCGGTGATCATCAACGCGATGTCGGGATTGGTCTTGAGCAGCGCGAGCGCCGTCGAGCCGTTCTCTGCCACGCTGACGCGGAAATTGTAGCGCTTCAGGCGCGTCGAAAGCAGCGCACGGGCCGTGGCGCTGTCATCCACGATCAGGACGTGGTGCTGGTGATTGGTCAGGAAGCGGCAGACGGATTCCGCCAGCATATCGACCGCAAAGACATTGTCCTTCAGAATATAGTCGACGATTTCCTTGGACATCAGCTGATCGCGCGTCGTCTGCTGGAAGGTTCCCGTAAAGACGATCGTGGGGATGCTGAGGTCCACAAGATAGTTCAGCGCCTCGCCTTTCTCCGCACCCGGTAGATTTATGTTTGAAATCGCCAGCGTGATCTTTTCGGACGATTTGTCGTAGGCCAGTTCAAGCTCTTCGAAACTGCGGCAAATTTCGACATCGATGTCGAAAAGCTCTTTCAACCGCTTTGAAATCATGGAGGTGAAGACATTCGAATCCTCGGCAACAAGAATACGATGATGCGAGAGAGACGCGCCGGAATACTGCATCCCGGAAATGCCGATAAACGCCATGATATGCCTTCGTACTGTGAGTGTTCCCCAAGCTAAGGGGTAACCACAACCCTTTGCGAAAGCGTTAAATTTAGAGAGCATGAAAAAGCGTAGCGGCGTTCCTTTCACCGCTCCGTTTGTTCTCTGCGCAACGGAAAACGGCGCGAAATTTCTTCCGCGCCGTTCTCAAAAAATTGCCGCCCGGTGTTTTACTTGACCGAAGCCGAGCCACCTTGGATTTCGACATCCTCGCCGCCGTTCAGCGCGATGCGGTCGCCGTTCGGCAGGGTGACGAAGCACCCCGACGGGCAGATCGTTTCCGTGGCGCCCGGTTCCAGCGCGATCTCCGCGCGATTGCCACCTTCCACCACGACCAGAACCTGCGTGTCGGCATCCTTGTTGGTGACGGTGGCAGCCAAAGTCGGAGCGGTCATCGCAGCCGACACGAGCAGCATCATGATCATTCGCTTCATTTTCGCCCGGCGCCCAGCGCCGCCCCTGTTCAACAAGCCCGGGAGAAACAGTACCGTTCCTCTCGCGGATTTGCATCACGTTTTATGCGGGGGCGGCTGAATGCAGCGTGAATGCGGCATTCATGTGCCGGAAATCAGGCTTCAGGCTCTTCGTCCGCCGACAAGCGGCGCCGACGCGTGGCGGGCTTGGCAAGCTTTTCCGTCGCCTGATCGAGCAGAGCGGTAATGATCTCGGCGCCCTCAGGTGAAATCTTGATCGGCACTTCCGGCGCAGCCGGCCCGCCAAGCGGGATTTCTTCCGCACGGAAGCGTTCAAGGATGGCGGTGCGAAGCTCCGATTTTACGGCCGTACCGTTCAGGATATCGGCGAGATACCCCCGCACCTCGAAATCCAGCGTGGCCGAGGAAAACGCCTGGAAGACGATCACGGGTTCCGGATTGCGCAACAGACCCTGCTGGGCCCGGACGACCTCCGTCAGGACCTCCTGAATGCGGCGCGGATCATTGCCGGCATGAACGCTGAGCGCGACCTCCACGCGGCCGAGCTTGTTGCGGTGCGTCCAGTTGCCGACTTGGCCGTTGATAAGCACGGAGTTCGGCACGATGACCGTCTGACGCTGGAACGTCTCGATTTCGGTCGCGCGCACCGAGATGCGGCGCACGAACCCCTCCGTCGTTCCGGCCACCACCCAGTCGCCCACCTTGAAGGGGCGCTCGGCAAGCAGGATGAGGCCGGAGACGAAGTTCGAGACGATGTTCTGGAGACCAAAACCGATACCGAGGGAAAGCGCACCGGCGACAAGCGCGAGGCTGGAGAGATTGATGCCGGCCGCCGATATGCCGACGAGGCCGGCAATGGCGACGCCGGCGTAACCGACCGCCGTGCGCACGGAATTGCGTACGCCCGCATCGACCTGGCTGCGCGCCAGCACATTGCCGTCGATCCATTTCTGGAACCAGCGCGTGACGATGAAACCCAACGCAAAGAGCACGATGCCGGCGAGGATGCCGACCAGCGAGATCGTGATGCTGCCGATGCGGATTTCCGTGAAAATCCTATAAGCCCAGGATTCAATATCGGCGACCTGAAAGCCCCATTGCAGCAACACCAGCGGCACGAAGCAGACGAAAATCAGCAGATAGATCGCAAGGCCGGCGGCAAGACCGATCTGGTCGAGCGCCACCGGGCCAAGACCGAAGCGCTCTTCCAGCCGCTTGCCGACATTCGTCGCACCGAAAGCGTCAGGTGCGGACACGGCGCGCCCGGACAGGAAGCCGATATAGGCCGTCACGACGATCGCACCGGTCACCACGATCTGCGTCGCGACGAAGCGCGCCATGCCGACATAGCCGAGCAGCGAGGAGAAGATGAGGCCGAGCCCCGTCAGGATGAGCAGCACGAAGATCGAGCGCGGCCACGGGCGGCCCGGCGCATTCGGCGCCTCGCCCTGATGCAGGACGGGCCGGATGAACGCCGTGACGACCAGGAGCACGCCGATGATCAGCGAGGCGAAGAAGCTTTTGACCACCGTCAGAACGACGGGAGAGCCGAGCACTTCACTGATCGAGCCGAGGAAGTAATCGGCACCGTTGACGAGCGCCATGCTGAAGATCGAGAGCCACAGCAGCTGCGCGCCGCGGTCGGAAACCCGCATCAGGCGCCAGTGCCCGTCGGCGGGCGACAGGACGGCATTGGCGAGCTGCGCGACGAAGTAGATGGCGACCATCACCCCCAGCGCGATGGCCACCAGCGGGGCGATATCCGAACGCAGGACGTTGAACGTATCCAGGAAGAAATAACTGGCGCCGGCAAAGGCGCTGGCCGCCATGGTGGGCAGGATTGTCGACCAGAAGGCGACGGACAGGCGCGTGATGTAATGCGGCTTTTCCTGCTGGGCAGCGCGGGTGATATAGGGAGAAAACAGCCGGTAGCTACCGGACAACAGCACGAGTGCGGCCATCAGCGACAGGGCCACGGCACCGAACAACTGGGTCCGCTTGAACTTCCAGACGAATTGCAGCCAGGCCGTCACGGTTCGGCCAAGCGTCGCCGTCTCGTCCATGACCGCACCGGAGGCCTCGGCAAACAGGTCCGTATTGATGTCGGTACGCTTCAGGATCGCGTCGGTGAAGAGCTGACGGCGAATTTCCGTGATGCGGTTGGAAAGCTTGGTCGCCTCGATGGAGAGGTTTTCCGCCTCGCCGGTCAGCGCGTTGATCTCGTTGCGCTCGGCGGCGAGCTTCTTGCGCTCCTCCTTGACGACATCGGCCTCGGGCGGCGCGCCTTCGGCCGGCGGATCGCCGAGTTCCGCCTGACGGGCCTTGATGGCTTCGAGACGGGGACGCGTCGCGACCGAGGTCGCGAGGATCGCCCGGTTCAGCGTCTCGGCCTCCACCTTCAGCGCAACGAGCCGGGTGTCGTCATCCTGCGCCTTGTCGACCCGCTCGCGAATGCTGTTCAGCTGCGCGCCGGCCTTGTCGAGATCGGCGCTGGCCTGTTCGAGCTGGGTCGTGTCGGTGGCGGGTGCCGCAGCCGTCTGGGCCGCAGCCGGCGATGCCGCAAGCAGCAGAACGGCAAAAAGGATGGAAACGAGACGGGAGATCGGCAAGAGGCCATCCTCGATGAACAGAAACAGGCGACACATCGCAACCAGGCGATTCCGTTTCCCTTCTAGCCATGATTGCGGCCATTTTAAACCGGCCGGGTCGCGTTGCGAGTGCACCGCCTCTGAACTCAGGCTGATCGGCGATACACCGGGGGCTTGCTTTACTGTATTTTCCGATACCGGCGATGTCGGTTCGGCTGGAAACGCTTAGAAGCCCGCTCCCGGTTCGGCGAGATAGGCAGCCTCCGCCGGCGTCGAAACGCGCCCGACAAAGCCGTTGCGGTGCGGAAAACGGCCGTAGGTCGCGATCACCTCGCGGTGACGCACCGCATAATCCAGATACATCTCGTCGCCGTGCGCTTCGAAGAGCTTCACCGAAAGATCCTGATCAGCCAGATTCTCCGAATGCTCGAACGGCATGTAGAAGAAATGCCTGCGATCGTATGCGACCTCCTTGTCGGCCCCCGCCTCCACTGCCAGACGCGCCTCGCGCAACGCGATCCAGTCGGTCGCGAAGGCCATCGGCGAGGCGCGGTACATGTTGCGCGGAAACTGGTCGAGCACGATCAGTGCGGCAAGCCGCGCCTCGGGATTTGCCCGCCATTCCGGCGTCACCTCGCGCGAAAGCGCCAGATGGGTGGCAGCGAACTGCTCATGCACGCGCGCATCGAGCTCCGGCGTCGACTGAAACCAGTCCTTGGCAGTCAGTACCTCACACCAATACCCGACCACCTCCTGCGGCGTCCTGATCCTGCCGTCACTCATTTGCTCGAACTCCGTTTGCATGAATCGAGATATGGCGACACGTAAATGTATGGCAAGGGGAAAACATACCTGCCGACAATCTCAGCCATCATAAACCAGGCTCTGTATTTTCGCTGAAAGCCCGGCGGTTTCCTATGACTTTCGGCCCGAAACCGGAGGCGAAAAGCCAAATTCCTTCCCCCTCGCTTCTCCCCGCAGCCTCTAGCCTTCGTAAACTTGCGCCGTTGTTTCGAACGTCCGGTCTCCGGTCGAGGAACGACGCAGACAGGGTCACCAATCTGGAGAAAAGCATGCCAACCTACATCGAAACCGTCGCATCACGCACAGCGCTGAAGGAGATCGATACCACAAGCATCAAAGCCGCATTCCTCACGGAAGGCGCCGTTGCCGGTAACGGACGAATGGGAACATACGTCTGGAAAGACGGGGATTACTCCGCACAGATCGCAGCCGACCCGCTGGAAGGGCTTTTTATCAAGGCTGCGGACGTATCCGGCAACAACGGCGCCTGGGTGCGGCAATTCGAAGGCGAGCCCCATATCGGCATGTGGGGTGCCACAACCGCGGCGGCAGACAACAAAGATGCTATTGATGCCGCAATCACATGTGTCGCCGCAATTTATCCCGTTCGTGCAAAGACACTGAGAATTCCCCAGGGTGTCTACAATTTCAGTTCGATCTCGATTCCGGCGGAAGCCACCGGCTTTTCGCTTGTGGGCGAAAACTTCTGGAACTGCAATCTTCATTGCACGGACTTGACGGGCACGCCGGCGATCAGCGTCTTGTGCCAGGAGTTCAAGATGATGGGTATCGGCCTGGATTCCGATGTCGATTACAAAAATAGCACCCTCAAAAAAACCGGCGTCAAACTCGACAAGGGGGCTTCGAAGCCGCTCGACGTCGACGCCGTTATCTCCGAATGCCGCATCAACACGTTCTGGAATGCAGTCGACCACAATGGCCGGGGCCTGATTTTCCGCGACAACATCGTGTCGCAGGTACAATATGGAGTGAACCTTCGGTGGCCGAATTCGGTCGACTTTCAGCCCAATTGGATCGATATCGATGGCGTTACTGTTACGCGCTCGGGTAACGTCATCGCGACGATAACACCTCCGGCCAGCGTTCCCGGCACGTTCAACTATCCCCCGGAAATCGAAATTCACGGCGGTGGCGGCACGGGCGCGAAGGCGACAGCCGTGCTGACGGATAACAAAATCACGGGTTTCATCGTCACGGATGGCGGACAAAATTATACGTCAACCCCGATCGTCTCCCGAATTGATCCCGTGCAAGCGTATGATGGTGGGTGGCGCGGCATCATCATCGTGAACAACCGCTTCCACACGCTGAACTATGCGGCGATCGCCAATATCGGCCCGAACCAGCACCTCCTGAAAGGCCTTGTCGCCACTGACAATCTCCTCGACATCGGTCGTCGCCTCTACTACGGCCACCTCGGTACCGGCGCGCTTGTCGATGGCGGCGTCGTTCAGGAAACCCGAACGGAGATTCTGGAACTGACAGGCGGCTCCAATTTCGTCGTTTCGAATATCACCGGCGGCGGTACTGGGCCGAATGAAGAGTTGACGCCGACGAACCTCGTCAAACTAAGCGGTATCTTTCGCGGTGGGCGTTTCTCGAATTTCGCACTGGCAAATAGCGAGGGTGACGCCGTGACTGCAGCGGCAAGCTCGCAGTTGCTCGGCGTAACCTTCGACGGCTTTACATTTGACGGGATCGGTTTCGTCACATCGGCCACCAAATCGTGTTTCGATTTCGACAGCGCGAACAGCGATATCGAAATTCTCAACGCCAAGCTCATCGCAACGGCAAATCGCGAGTCTTTCGCCAGGAACAAAAAGGGAACCAACAACATCAGGCTGGTGAACCCGACGCGTGTCGGCGCAAACAACACACCCTATTTCAGCGGGAGCGCCGCATCGGCTGAAAACTGCGCTGTCGACAGGCCCCGCAGCTACAATCCGGTGTTTACGTATAACACAAACGTTGCAAGTGCCACGGTTTCCTCCATGGACTGGGTGCCCGTGGGCGACGACATGATCCAGGTGTCAGGACGTATCATTGCTCAGGCGTCAGCGGCAGGATCTGCGATACTGGAAATCTCACTTCCGAAGGCCTCGAACTTCACCGACCAGAATCAAGCGGCGGGTTCATTCAACTGCGCGACAACCGGAAAGAATGTCGCCGGCGCGGTCCTGGCAAACATCACAAACGATCGCTTTGAGGTTCGATGGACAGCTCCGGATGCGTCATCGGTAAGCTTCAGCTTCTCTGCAATCTACCATGTCGTCTGACGCAAAGATCGACACACTTCAGCTCGTCACGCCTTCGTGCGGCGAGCTTCACTAAGCTTTGAAGTCAGATAAGTCATCAGCGGCGCAAACCTCCCCCAAGGGGAAGTCTTTGTTTAATCAGCGGAATAAGGAAGAATTTGGTGGGTGATCACGGGCTCGAACCGTGGACCCGCTGATTAAGAGTCAGCTGCTCTACCAACTGAGCTAATCACCCACTTGACCGCTCCAGCGGTCTGACGGGGCGTATAAAGGCCTTCGGGGACCTTGTCTATACCGCCACCGGAAAAAAATGCGTCTGCGCAAAAATTTCTTCCGCAGCGCAAAATAAACGTCACAAATCCAGCAATCCCGATGCGATGCGGATCGCCTCGCCGCCGATGCGCGCGCCGGCGATCGCGCCGCCGGACACGTCGAGATGCAGGTGGATATGCGAGGGCCGGCCCATTTCGACGCCTTGTTCGATCAGGAAGGGGTGATGGCCGTCCACCAGCTTGTCGAAGAAATGGATGGCGCCGGACATCGCGGCGACGGCAGCGCCCGTTGCCGGGTCCTCGGCAATGCCCATGTCGGGTGCGAACATGCGGGTGTGGAATTTGGCGAGATGGTTCACGCCGCCCCGGCAATAGAGATAGGCCGAGGCGAGCCGGCCCTCGGCAAAGGGCGCGCAACGTTCCCAGAGCGCCGGGTCGAAATCGACAGCAGCGGCAGCCGCAAGATCGTGCACGGGGATCATCACAAAGGCGACCCCGGCGCTCCACAGCGTCGGCACATGGTTCTCGAAGCCGATCTGGCCGGGCTTCAGGCTGAAGGCATCGGCGAGCGCCTGACGTTCAAAACCGGCATCGAGGCGCACGGATTTGCGCGGCACGTCGAATTCGGCAAAGGCGGCCTTCGCGCCGCCGACCTTCACCGCGCAGCGCACCGGCCCGACATTTTCCTCCAAGACGCTCACCAGATCGCGCACGCCGCCGCCGTTACCCTCGCCCGCCTCGGCAATGGCGATCGCCGCACCGACGGTCGGATGTCCGGCGAAGGGCAGTTCGCGGCCCGGCGTGAAGATACGCAGCCGCGCGGTATGCGCCGGGTTCTCAGGCGTCTTCACAAAGACCGTTTCGGAGAGGTTGAATTCGCCGGCGATGCGCTGCATCGCGTCGTCCTCAAGACCGTCGGCATCGAAGACGACCGCCAGGGGATTGCCGGCGAGCCGTGTGTCGGTGAAGACGTCATAAATGGCGTAACGACGGGACAAGGCATTCTCCGCATTCAGTTTTTACCGCAGCACTTGCCGAAGGTGCCCGAGCGATCCGCCCGGAGCAAGCAGAAATGCGCGCTACAGATCCAGCTCCATGACGATGGGGCAATGGTCCGACGCTTTCGGCCGGTCCCAGCCGACGCGCGGATAGCGCTCCACCTCCTGTCCCGGCGGAAAAATGGTGCGGAAGGGCTGGCCGGCGCGGATGATTTCCGGCATCCGCTTGGCATTGCGCTCGGCAAGCGACGGCGACAGCCAGATATAGTCGAGTTGGCAGAGATGGCGCTCCTCCGGCCCGCGGCTGTGATAGAGCGTCCAGCGATCATCCACCGGCCGGCGCAGCATGGGGTTTACGGCAAAACCGTCCTGGCTGAAGACATCCAGCGCGCTCATGGCCTCCTGTTGCGGCACGAAACGATAGCCGCTGCGCCTGTCGCCCTCGATCGCCAGCTTCTCCTGATAGTCGTTCATATCGCCGCAAATGGCGAAGGCCTTGTCGGCCGTCTGGCCCTTGCCGAACCGATCCTCGATGATGCGCCGCACGGCAAGCGTCTCGGCGCGGCGCACCGGCATGGTCGATTGCCGGCCATCCAGGCCCTCCCGGCCCGGCCCCATCGACTTGAAATGCACGACATAGAGCGTCAGCGGCCGCCCGCCGATGCGCAGGTCCATTTCCAGGCAATCGCGCTTGAAGATCCGGTCATCCGGCTTGGCGCCCTGCCCGAGATCCGGCGTGTAGAGATCGAAATCGCGATAGGTGACGCCGGCATGGCTGCGGATATCGATGCACTCGATCTTCTGGCCATCCCGCGTCTCTTCGCGCATCAGAACGGAGACGTCGATGCCGCGGCTGTCATTGCCTTCGATGAGGTATTTCTGCCGGTAGCCGTTGCCGACCATGCGGAAGAGATACCCGTATTCGAAGGCCTGCAGCGCGGCCATGTTGTCGGTCTCCTGCAGGCAAAGGATGTCGGCATCGGCATCCGCGATGGCGAGGGCCGAATGCTGGCGGGTATCGTCGGTATGCGCGACGGTGCGCGCCTCCTCCAGTCGCTGGTATTCCGCCTCGTTGCGGATATCGAAAAGCCGCAGCACGCGATCCTGCCGGACCTGGTTGCGGAACCCCGTGAAATCGAAGCGGGTCATGAGATTTTCGATGTTGAAGGTGGCAAGGCGCAGCGACATGAGGCACTTTCGACAGGCGGGCGGAATAATGACCGGAGTGTAACCGGCTGACCGGCAATGGAAAGCCTCTTTCGCCCGACAATCCCCGCCCCGGAATAAACCGGCTTGCCACCCCGTCCCTCCCTACGGATGATGGCGTTCCGGCGACGGGCGGAGGAATCGCGCATGAGGATCGTATCCGGCACCTGGCGAATGGTCCTGATGGTCTGGCTGACGCTGTTCGTCCTGACCGGCCCGCCTGCCTACGCCGCGGAAAGCTACATCACCGCGCCGGGAGAAGCCGCCCGCGCCGCCGGGCTCGTCACCGAATCGCTCGGCAAGGCCCCGCAGGTGCATACGCTGCGCATCACCGACAAGGACGTGACCATGCTCGTGCACGACGCGGGTAGCAACGGCGTGGAGGAATGGCGGGTGCGGCAGGGCACGCGGCTGCTGTTCTTCAGCGCCGAAGTGGTGAGCGGCCCTTCCGCGCGCCAGGCACCCTCCATGGTCGACAATCTGGCAAGCGGCCTCTTCACGCTCGATAAGGTGGCGCTGGACAAGACGGATGCCGTCGCCAGAAGCGCCATCGCCTATGCCAAGCTCGAAGGCGAAGCGAGCGTGCAGTCCATCGAGATCACCAAGCGGGTCTTCCTGCTTCCCGCCCCGTCCTATGGCGATATCCGCTGGTCGATCTATGTCACCTCACCGCGGGAAAGCGCGACCGTCTATGCGGATGCCGGCGGCACGATCATCGGCGGCGACCTCTCCAACACCGCGCGTGCCCGCAACATGAATTTCATCAGCGACGACGACTGGCCGAAGGAAGCGGCCATCGAAAGCCTGACCGGCGTCATCGGCGGCAAGCCCGTCATCCGCGATCTCACCGTCTACCCGAAATCCGTGCAGGTGAAGGCCGATCACCCGACGACCAAAGGCGCGACGGTGGGCTATTCCTGGGACATTTCAGGCGTCACGCGGTCACCGATCGCCTCGCCGATGTTCCCCGGCACCGAACAGGAGCCGGCGCTGTCGCTTGGCGAGATCGACCTTTCCAAACTGGGCAAGGTGCGCGATGCCGCGAAGACGGCCTGGGGCAACGACAAATCGACACTGAACTACATGATGCTGCGGCTGTTTTCCGATGGCCCCGGCAAGCCGGAACAACGCTGGACGGTGCACTTCACCGACTGGACGCAATCGGGCGAGCTGGCGCTGTTCACCAACAGCGGCACGGTGGACCTGACGGCTGACGGCATCGTGCGGGCGACCGACCTGCCCGATGCGCGCCAACCCAACCGCAACTGGCTCGATGCCACGACGACGCGCGACGTGTTTGCCGTGGTGAGCGAGCAATTCGGCAAGAACGCCCGGTTCGCCGAACTCAGCGTGTCCGGTGATTCCATGCGCATTCTGGCCGAAGTGCCGGATACGCCCGGCAAGATGCGCGAATACAATGCCAACGACCGGGGGATCACCGCGTCCAGCATGATGATGCCCTGGGATGCGGAATTCCGTCCCGAGCGGCTGTTCCGCATGGACGACCTCGCCTTCTTTTCCGCGGAAAAGCTCAACGAGCTGACCGCCCGCACCTTCACGCGGCTGAAGGTCGGTTCGGACATGTCGCTCAGCCGCTACACCTTCTCGATCGGCCAGCTGATGTCGCCGGACGGCAGCTTCATGGTGCCCTCGCCCGATGGCAAGGTGACGCTGGAAATCCGCCTCGAAGGCCAGGACGGCTGGAAGGGCGGCCGCGTCACCTATTCCTCGACCGGCGAGGAAATCGACGTGGTGATGCCCTGAAGCAGGTCGCGCAAAAGTGTGTAGCGGTCTTGCGATAACGACATGCGCTTTAGCAATGTTTAGAGCGTGGTGAGCAGCAGGCTGGTCTCGGATTTCGACACGCCGTCCATGGCGCGGATGCCGCGCAACACCCGCTCGAACTCCACGAGGTTTTCCGCATGCAGCTCGGCCACGAGGTCCCACGCCCCGTTCGTCGTGTGCAGGGCGCGCACCTCCGGAATGCCGCGCAGCGCTTTCACGGCA
The DNA here is from genome assembly GCF_049199205.1 of Shinella sp. M31. NCBI lineage: Bacteria > Pseudomonadati > Pseudomonadota > Alphaproteobacteria > Hyphomicrobiales > Rhizobiaceae > Shinella > Shinella sp. M31. The sequence continues at coordinate 19,936 of NZ_JBLZPH010000163.1, forward strand.
GCAAGCGTCTTCTGGCCGGTGATCTCGATCATCGTAATGGCGCGAACCGCGTGGGGATCGTCCGCCTCCGTCACCCGCACGGTGAAACCCGAAATGACGCCGTCGCGCGTCAGCCGGTCGATACGGTTCTGCACCGTGCCGCGCGAGACATTGACCTCCGCGGCGAGAGCGGAAAGCGAGGCGCGGCCGTCCTTGCGCAGGAGGGCGAGAAGTTTGCGGTCGGTCGTATCCATGGTGTCCGTTGCCAGAATGTCAGATTCGGGTGACGAAACGACAATATGAGGTGCGATTTTTCCAAAAGATTACCGTTTCGCTTGTCGCCATCCTTGGATAGCGTTCGTCTCAATGCAACCGCTTTCGACAGGCGCCCATTATGATGACCGAAAATGCCATCCAAATCGCCGCTGCCCGCGCCGAAAATCTTTCGCTGCTGATGACCCGTTGGCCAAGCGTTACCGGCTCGCTGGATGAAGCGGCCTTCTCGGAGAAGCTGCGGGCGCATCTTGCCGAAACGCCCTATTTCAAAAACCACCCTGACCAGCTCTTCACCGTGGACAGCCACGGTGAGCCGATGACGCAGAATGTCGTGGCGCTGGTGCGTGGTCACGGCCGGCGCACGGTTGTGCTGGCGGGCCATTTTGATACCGTCTCCATCGCCAATTACGGCACGCTGGCGCCGCTCGCCTGCGATCCAGAACCTTTGACCGACGCCCTGCTCCAGGAACTGCGCAGCCGTCCGCTGAACGGCGCGGAGACGAAGGCACTCAAGGATTTCGAGAGCGGCGATTTCATCGCCGGGCGCGGCCTGCTCGACATGAAGAGCGGCCTTGCTGCCGGCATTGCGGCCCTGGAGCGTTTTGCCGGACTGGAAGCACCCGAGGGCAATATCCTCTTCGTCGCGACGCCTGACGAGGAAAACCGCTCGCGCGGCATGCGCAGCCTGCGCAACGCCCTGCCGGAGATCGCCCGCCGCTTCGACCTCGACATCGTCGGCGGCATCAATCTGGACGCCTCGAGCTGCGAGCGCGACGGCGAGGAAGGCCGCGCGGTCTATCTCGGCTCGATCGGCAAATTCGCGCCCTTCGCCTTCGTCATCGGCCGCCCCACCCATGCCGGTTACCCCTTCAACGGCACAAGCGCCCACCGCATCAGCGCGGAAATCGTACGCGCCATGGATACGATGCCGGAATTGAGCGACGAGGCCTTCGGCGAACGCTCGCCGCCGCCGGTGTGCCTCGAAGCGCGCGATATCCGCGACGGCTATGACGTCACGACGCCGGATCGCGTCTGGCTCTCCTTCAACTGGC
>NZ_JBLZPH010000164.1:0-7431 GCF_049199205.1 Shinella sp. M31
CGCCCGGATCACGATCATATAAAGTCATGCTCTTTGGGAAAGTTCGGCCAATGGCTTCTGGACACAGGAAAGTCCTCTCGTTTTCCGTCGTCGCTTTCATGACGGCAACGCCGGGCCTTGCGCTTGCTGCCGATGCGGCAACGGCCACCGGCGATACACAGCAGCAGACCGAGAACCTTCCGGCGATCGTCGTCAGCGCCGCCGAGACACGCATCATCGTCGACCGCGTCATCGCGACCGGCACGGTGCAGGCCGTCGAGGAGGTCTATGTCGTGCCGCTGGTCGATGGTCTCTCCATCCGAACGCTCGCCGCCGATGTCGGTGACACGGTCGCGGCGGACAGCACGCTCGCCACGCTGAACGACGACACGCTCATTCTGCAGAAGAGCCAGAACGAGGCTTCGCTTGCCAAGGCGAAGGCGGCGCTGGCGCAGATCAAGGCCCAGCACGTGGAAGCGAAGGCCAATGCCGACGAGGCCATCCGCGCCCGTGATCGTGCGCTGAAGCTGGTGAAATCCGGCTCGCAGTCACAGGCCAATGCCGATCAGGCGGTGGCAACGGCCGACGCCGCGCTCGCCCGCGTCAACTCCGCCGAACAGGCCATCGCCGTGTCGGAAGCCGACATCAAGGTCGCCGAAACCCAGATCGACGATATCGCTCTGAAGCTTGCCCGCACCGCCGTGAAGTCGCCGGTCGCAGGCGTCGTTGCCGCCCGCACGGCGAAGATCGGCGCGATTGCCAGCGGTGCCGGCTCGCCGCTCTTCACCGTCATCCGCGACGGCGAAATCGAGCTGAAGGCCGATGTGTCCGAAGATACCGTGCTCAAGCTGGCCGCCGGCCAGAAGGCGACCGTCAAACTTGCCGGCGGCGCTGCCTCGCTTTCGGGCGAAATCCGCCTCGTCGAGCCGACGCTCGATCCGCAGAGCCGGCTTGGCCGCGTCTATATCCGCTTCGACGAACCGGGCAAGGCGCGCGCCGGCATGTTCGCCAGCGCCGAGATCGTCGTCCAGCAGCATGAAGGCCTCGTGCTGCCCCTCTCGGCCATCACCACGGCCGACGGCAAGACGGTGGCCCGCAAGGTCGAGAACGGCGTCGTCAAGCTCGTGCCGGTCGAAACCGGCATCCAGGACGGCCAGGTCCTCGAAATCGTCAGCGGCCTGAAGGCCGGCGACGAGGTGGTGGCCAAGGCCGGCGCCTATGTCCGCGATGGCGACAAGGTCAACCCGGTGCATGCCGAGCAGGCCTCGGCGACGAAATGACGTGAGGCCCCGCTGCGGCGGGGCTGCAATGCCGGGCCGGGGCGCCTGGTGACATGCGGGTGAGCCGGGAGGGGCCGGAGCCCTGTTAACGTCTGGTCTCTCTACAAGGACTTTGGGGACATGAACTTTTCAGCTTGGTCCATTCGCAATCCGATTGCGCCGCTGCTCGCGTTTTTCCTGCTGATCTATGTCGGCATCTCCTCGTTTTATTCGCTGCCGATCACGCGGTTCCCGAATATCGACGTGCCGATCGTCGCCATCAACGTGACGCAGAGCGGTGCCGCCCCGGCGGAGCTCGAGGTTCAGGTCACCAAGGAGATCGAGGACGCGGTCGCCGGCATCGAGGGTGTCAAGGACATCATGTCGACCGTGACGGACGGCACTTCGCTGACCTCGGTCGTCTTCGAGATCGAAAAGCCGACCAATCAGGCGCTTCAGGACGTCAAGGATGCGATCGACCGCATCCGCAGCGACCTGCCCGCCTCCGTCGATGAACCTGTCGTCACCAAGATCGATGTCGAAGGCCAGGCGATCCAGACCTTCGCCGTGTCCTCTCCGAACATGACACTGGAAGAGCTGTCGTGGTTCGTCGACGACAAGGTCAAGCGCGCGCTGCAGGGCCAGCCCGGCATCGGCAAAATCGACCGCTTCGGCGGCGCGGATCGCGAAGTACGCATCGATCTTAACCCGGACAAGCTGGATTCCTTCGGCATAACCGCGGCCGACGTGAACCGTCAGGTCCGCAGCATGAACGCCGACGCCGGCTCCGGCCGCGGCCAGATCGCCGGAGCCGAACAGGCCATCCGTACGCTGGGCGACGCCCGCTCCGTCGAAAAGCTCACCAACACGATGATCGCGCTGCCGAACGGCCGTTTCGTGCGCCTCGCCGAGCTCGGCAAGATCACCGACACTTACGAAGAGCCGCGCTCCTTCTCACGCTTCAACGGCAATCCGGTCGTCACCTTCGCCGTCTTCCGTTCGAAGGGCGCAAGCGAGGTTACCGTTGCCGAATCCGTCGCCAGCGCGCTGAAAAAGGTACGCAAGCAGTATCCCGACACCTCTATCGAGCTGGTGGACGATTCTGTCTATTTCACCTACGGCAACTACGAGTCGGCGCTGCACACGCTCATCGAGGGCGCGCTGCTTGCGACCATCGTGGTGCTTCTCTTCCTGCGCAACTGGCGCGCGACGCTGATCTCCGCCGTTGCCTTGCCGCTTTCGGCCATCCCCACCTTCTTCGTCATGGACATGATGGGCTTCTCGCTGAACCTCGTCTCGTTCCTGGCGCTGACGCTCGCTACCGGTATTCTGGTCGATGACGCGATCGTGGAAATCGAAAACATCGCGCGGCATATCCGCATGGGCAAGACGCCCTATCGCGCAGCCATCGAGGCAGCAGACGAAATCGGCCTCGCCGTCATCGCGACAACCTTCACCATCATCGCGGTTTTCGTGCCGGTGTCCTTCATGCCGGGCGTCGCTGGCCAGTACTTCATCCAGTTCGGCCTGACGGTCGCCGTCGCTGTGTTCTTCTCCCTGGTCGTGGCACGCCTGATCACGCCGGTCATGGCCGCCTATCTCATGCGCTCCGGTGATGCGGACGGCCATGGCGAGGAAAAGGAAGGCCGCTTCATGCGCGGCTATACCTGGCTCGTGAGTAAGACGACAGGCACCTGGTACGCGCGCTACGCAACGCTCGCGGCGGCCATCGCCTTCCTCATCGGCTCGGTGATGCTTCTGTCGACCGTGCCCGGCAGCTTCCTGCCGCCGGAAGACGCCTCCCGCATCGTGCTGTCCGTCGAGCTGCCGCCGGACGCCATGCTGGCCGATACCGATCGCACCACCACGAAGATCTACGACAGCGTGAAGGATATCAACGGCGTCGCGGGCGTCTTCGTGCTGGGCGGTTCCTCGCCCAAGGGCGATCTTGAGCTGCGCCGTGCATCGGTGACCGTCATTCTCGACAAGCTGGAGCATTCGCTGCTGCACAAGCTGGTCAACGACGTCTTCGGCCGCATCCCCGTTATAGGCCCCTATCTGCCGAAGATAGAAGCCAAGGGGCGCCTGCGTCCGCAATGGGATATCGAGAAGGAGATCTTCGCCACACTTCGCACGATCCCCGACGTTCGCATCATCAAGCTCAACGATCGCGGCGAGCGTGACCTTGCCTTCAACGTGCTCTCCAACAACGAGGCGGATCTCAACGCCACCGTCGGTTTGCTGGAGGCCAAGCTGCGCGCAGATCCGATCCTGTCCAATGTCAGTTCGGAAGGCTCGCTGCCGCGTCCGGAACTGCAAATTCGTCCGCGCGACGACCAGATGGCGCGCCTCGGTATCACCACCGCGCAGATTTCTGAGGTCATCCGCGTTGCCACGATCGGCGACATCGATTCCCAGCTCAGCAAGGTTTCGCTGGACGATCGCCTCATCCCGATCCGCATCCAGGTCGACCGGAACTTCCGGACCGATCTCGGTGCGATCCGCAACCTGAAGATCCAGACCGCCGCCGGCCAGTTCGTGCCGCTGTCGAGCGTGGCCGACATCGACTATTCGGAGGGTCCGAGCTCGGTGAAGCGCCACGACCGCAACCGCGTCGTGCAGATCGGCTCCGACCTTCGTCCGGGCGTGGCGCTCGACACGGCAACGGCGCGCTTCAAGGAGATCGCCGCCAGCGTCGACATGCCGCCGACCGTGCAGTTCACGGAAAGCGGTGACGCCGAAGTGCAGGCAGAAATGGTGCAGTCCTTCGGCAATGCCATGCTGCTTGGCCTGATGCTCGTGCTGATGGTGCTGATCCTGCTCTTCAAGGACGTGATCCAGCCCTTCACCATCCTGTTCTCGCTGCCGCTCGCCATCGGCGGGGTGGCAGCCGGCCTGATCCTGACGCAGAACGCGCTCTCCATGCCCGTTCTCATCGGCATCCTGATGCTGATGGGCATCGTGACGAAGAACGCCATCCTGCTCGTCGATTTCGCCATCGAGATGATGCACAAGGGCATGCACCGCGTCGAAGCGATGATCGAAGCCGGCCGCAAGCGCGCCCGCCCGATCGTCATGACCTCGATCGCCATGTCTGCGGGCATGCTGCCCTCGGCACTCGGCGTCGGCGAAGGCGGTTCGTTCCGCTCGCCGATGGCAATCGCGGTGATCGGCGGCATCATCGTCTCGACGGTGCTGTCGCTCGTCGTCGTTCCCTCGTTCTTCCTGATCATGGACGACCTGTCGCGCCTGCTCGGCTGGATCTTCGGCCGCTTCGTCGGCAAGAAGGATCAGGAATTGCTCGCCATGGAGCCGGAGGCGCTGACCCGCCTCGCCGACCAGACGAGCCGCGACGTGGCCGATCTGGAAAAGCGTATCGAGACGCTCGAGAAGAAGGCACCCGGCGAACGCAGTCCCTTCACTGTCGTGCATCACTCGCCGCTTGCGGCCGAGTAGCCAACACGGTTTAGATCCAAAGCGGCCGGTTCGATCGATTTCGAGCCGGCCGTTTTTTTGTTGATTGATCGAAATCAAGTAAGGATTGCCTGACCTCGACTATCGTTCTCCCATCAAAGAGCAAGGAATGCCTGCGGGAGCGCGGAGTGAGATCGATGAACAGGCTGATGAAACCCGGTACACGGGAACGGGAAACCCTGCTGAATTCCGGCCTTCTGGCGGCGCTCGGCGTGGAAAGCGTCGCAGCGATGATGGAGATTGCGGTGATCGGCAACCTGCCGGCGCGCCAGATCCTCTTCCGTGAGGGTGAGCCCGCCGATCTCCTGCATTGCGTGCTGTCAGGCTATGTCCGTGTCTACAAGCTCGATCCCGATGGCCGCGAGGCCGATGTCGAGCTCTACGGCCCCGGCGATATCATTGGCGCAAGCGTCGTGCTTGATGGCGGCCGCTATACCGCCACGGCCCAGGCCGCCGAACCGGCGCTCATCGCCCGCTTCGACCTGAAGCGCGTGCGCGACATCGCAAACCGCCGGCCGGATCTCGCGGTAGCGCTTACCAACGCGCTTTCCGCCCAGCTCGCAAAAGCCTATGCAAGCTTGGCCAACGACCGGCTGCACACCGCCCCGCAGCGCGTGGCGCGCTATCTGCTCGCCCATTGCATGGTCGAGGGCAAGCCGACGAGCCTTCGCCTGCCCTACCAGAAGAGCCTGCTTGCCGGCAAACTGGGGTTGGCGCCGGAAGCCCTCTCCCGCGCGTTTTCCATGCTGCGCGGCTACGGCGTCAATGTCCGTGGTCGTCTCGTCCATATCGGCGATCCGGAAGCGCTTCGCCGGGTCTAGCGGACAGTCAGCGACGACGGCCGCCGGCGGCGACAGGGCGGCTTGGCGCCAGCAATTCATCGCTCTCGTCTTCATGGATCGCCCGGTCACGGCCGAAGGATTTTGCGAGATAAAGCACCCGGTCTGCCGCCTCGAAGGTTGCGTCGAAAGAGCGCCCTGCCCCGTGATTTGCAATACCGGCGGAAAGGGTGACGGCGACCGGCCGCCCACCTGTCGCGATACGGCGCGCGCCGACCGAGCGACGCGCCTCTTCGACCAGCAGACAACAATCGCCGCGATCGTCGCTGGAGATCAGCACGGCGAATTCCTCGCCGCCGAACCGACTGACGAGATGCGCCGGCTCGAAAACCCGCTTTAGCTCCTCCGCCACGGCAGCGATGACCGCATCGCCGATCGCATGGCCATGTTTATCGTTGACGGATTTGAATCGGTCGATATCGAACAGCACGAAGAAGCCGTTAACCTTCGTTTCCAGAGCCTCGGCGAAAGCACGCCGGTTGAGCAGGCCGGAAAGCGGGTCGAGCCGGCTCAGGCGCTCGAATGCGGCGCGCGAAAGAGAGAGTTCATGGACCGCCGTGCCGATCAGCCAGGCCAGAAGCGCCGTAACGCTGGCAGCGATCAGGATGGTCGTCGATCCACCGAAGCCGAGCGCGGTACCGAACGGATAGGGCAAGAGACCGAAATTCGCGAGGATCGCGGCAACCATCAGATAGGTGGCGGTCGCCAGCGCCGTCGCCACCAGAACGGCGTTCAGCACGAACGTCCAGATGTCGGCGTTCGTCTCGAAGCCGCCCAAATCCATCTGTGCCCTCAGCCAAAGGGCCAGCCTGCCACGCATCGTTCTCTCCATAATGTATGGAGGGACCATAGGACATTTTCTTTCAGAGACGGCTAAAGCATTCGATAGAAGTTTAATCGTCCCGTTTTGGAACGTTGGTCCCGGCCGGCGTTACCGGAGAGCATCGAGGCGCTCAAGCCGGCCGCCGGCGATTTGCGCCTCCGTCCAGCGCCGTTCGGCGGCGAAGGGGTGCCATTGCCAGCCCTCATGGCCGAAGCCGGCAAGGCAGACGCGGTCGTCTGCCGTGGCGATATCGGCAAGCACATGGGCAATCACGAGCAGCCCCGAACTCGGCACGACATAAGGCGACGGATCGAAGGCGGCGAGCTCGGCATCGACGGCCTGGTGCACGGCCGCAGGCACCACTTTCAGCACACGCCCCGTGACGCGGGCGAAGGTCGCAAAGCCCTCCGTATAGTCGTCGCAGAAGTCGTCAAGGTCGGGATGGCTGAGTGCCAGCGGCGCGCGCATGGCGGCAAAAACAGAAGCCGTGCGCACGCACCAGATCTCCGTCGCCTGCCGCACGGTCCGGCTCGCCTTCCAGCGCCCGCCGGCCAGCATGTCCAAGGCCGGGCGACCGGTGTTGCAGGCAGCGACGATATCGGTCTTCCAGCCGCCGCGCCCGGCCGAACGGCAGCCGTTGAAGCGGATCACCAGATCGGCGCTGTCGATCGTTTCGGCTAGGCCGTCCGGAATGGCGCCATTGCCGACGATGGCGATCCTGCGCGACACCTGGCGACCTCAGTTCTGCTGCTCGTAGACGGCCTTCAGCTCGTCGGTCCGCTTGCGCGTGAGATCGGCAAGGCAACCGGAGACCAGCATCGGCTCCATGGACCCGCCGCGCGCCTCGAAGCCGGCGAATTCGCACTGGCCATCGCGATAGCCGATCCAGGCCCGCTGGGCGCGCTTCAACGCATCCACCGCGCCGACATAGGCCTCCCCCATATCCTTGACGTTGTCGTCCATCTCATGCGCGGCGGCCACAGCCTTCTTGTAGGCGGCGTTGAGCGCCTTGTCGGCCTGCTGATAGTCCTGGTCGGCGCAGATGTTCATGTCCATC
>NZ_JBLZPH010000165.1:0-960 GCF_049199205.1 Shinella sp. M31
GTTGATCGCCGCAATCTCTACGACGAGGGCGGCCAGCGTCTTTTCGTCATAGTGACGGGCGGCCTCGTTCCAGATCGTGTCCGGAACCGGCTCCTCGCGGTCGGCAATGCGGGTCAGCGCCTCGGTCAGGGCCAGCGCCGCGCGCTCGGCATCCGTATAGAACGGCGCCTCGCGCCAGGCGGCGACGGAGAGGATGCGCCGGTCGCTCTCGCCGGCCTTCTTCATCATGCGCGGATGCAGATCGACGCAGAAGCCGCAGCCGTTGATCTGGCTGGCGCGCAGATGCACCAGATGGGCGGTCTTTTCCGGAAGCTCCGTTTTCTGGGCCGCCCCCTGCAGCGCCTGCATGGCCTTCATGACTTCGGGGAGGACGGTAACGATATTGGTCATACGGGATTGCATTTCGGTGCTCCTTGCACTGTTTTCGCTTCGACGGTTGCGAGCCCTGTCACACCGGTGCGGCTTCGTTCGTCATGGCCATGACGCCACGAACCGAGAGAGTGTGACCGATGAGCGAAAAAAAGTTTTGGACCGAGCGTTTCGAGGCCGAGCGCGGCCGTTTGCGCAGCGTGGCCTTCCGCATGCTGGGCTCGCACGCCGAGGCGGACGACGCCGTGCAGGAGGCGTGGCTTCGGCTGGAGCGGGCCGGCGACGGCATCGAAAACCCGGCGGGCTGGCTGACCACCGTCGTCGGCCGCATCTGCCTCGACATGCTGCGCACCCGCACCAAGCGCCGCGAAGACCCGATCGACGGCGACGAGGGCGAAGTCCAGCACGCCGACCCCGCAGCCGGCGCCGATGAGCAGGCGGCACTCGCCGACTCGGTCGGCCTCGCACTGCTGGTCGTGCTGGAGCGCCTGGCGCCCGCCGAACGCCTCGCCTTCGTGCTGCACGACATGTTCGACGTGCCCTTCGAGGAGATCGGCCGCATCGTCGATCGCTCGCCGGTCGCTGCCCGCC
>NZ_JBLZPH010000166.1:0-293 GCF_049199205.1 Shinella sp. M31
CGCTTCACGGCTGTTGATCCCGACAGCGACCAGAGCCTCGACTTCCTCTCGAGCCACCCGAACGCGCCGCAGCGCGTGGAGCTGGCGCGGCTGCATGCCCGCGCCTTCGGGGCGGAAGGCACGATCGGCGACCGCGGCCGCGACTATTATCTCGCCGGCATCGACGGCTTGCTCTACGGCGACGCCCCGGAAGAAGGTTACGTACGCGGTCAGACCTTCATGCACGGCAAGCTCGGCATCCGCTTCGACGTGCCCAACGGCTTCCAGATCGACAACAAGGCCGATGCGGTTCT